>NZ_JBEZDN010000028.1:20339-69300 GCF_040648315.1 Pseudonocardia sp. NPDC049154 | reverse complement strand
CCCCGCCGGGCCGGCCCCAGCGCGTCCGCCCGCGGGTGGTCGCCGCGGTGGTAGGCCGCCATGGCGGCCGCGCCCGTCACTTCGGCGGCGCGCGGGTGCCCGGCCAGCGCGGGATCGGCGGCGAGCTCGGCGGCCCACCCCTGCAGCTCGGCCATCCCGCGCCAGCCCGTGACCTCCTCCAGCCCGACGACGAGCTCCACCGCCGTGTCCAGGTCGCCCGACTCCCGCGCGAACCGCCACGCCGCCCGCAGGTTGCCCAGCTCGCGGCGGAGGGTCGCGTCGGCCTCCGGCTCGCGCTCGGTCACGATCCCGGCGTCCACGGCCCGGACGAGGTCGACGGCCCAGTCCCGCAGCCGGCGGCCGGCCTCCTCGGTCTCGCCCTCCGCGGCCAGCCGGTCGAGGCCGTAGGCACGCAGGGTGTCCAGCATCCGGTAGCGGGTCCCGCCGGCGAAGTCGACCTCGAGCATCGACGCGTCGGCCAGGTGCGCCAACCCGACGGCCGGGTCGGCACCGGGCACCGCGGCCAGCTCCTCCGCGGTCCCGAGGTCCACGCCGTCCGCGAACACCGCGAGCCGGCGGAACAGCCGTTGCTCGGCGGGCGGGAGCAGCGCGTACGACCAGTCCACGGTGGCCCGCAGCGTGCGGTGCCGGGCGTCGGCGGTCGGGCGGCCGCCGCCGAGCAGGTCGAGGGCGCGCTCGAGCCGATCGTGCAGGTCGCGCAGCCCGAGCACGGACAGCCGGCCCGCGGCGAGCTCGATGGCCAGCGGCATGCCGTCGAGCCGCCGCACGATGTCCGCGACGACGTCGAGGTCCGCCGCGTCGGTGGTGAAGCCGGGCCGGGCGCGGGCGGCCCGCTCGAGGAACACGGCCACGGCCGGGACCGTCCGCAGGTCGCCGGCCCTCCCGAGCGGGAGCGGCAGCGGCCCGAGCCGGTGGACCGCCTCCGCCGCCAGGCCCAGCGGAGCGCGGCTGGTGGTCAGCACGGTCAGGCCGGGGCAGCCGTCGAGCAGCGCGGTGACGACGTCGCGGACCGCGTCGAGCACGTGCTCGCAGTTGTCCAGCAGCAGCACCCCGCGCTCGGCGGCGAGCACCGCCACGCAGGCCGCCAACACGTCGCCCCGGCTGACCTGCACGGTCAGCGCCGCCGCGAGCGCGTGCGGCACGGCGGCGGGATCGGTCACCGGCGCCAGCAGCACCGTGCGGGCCTGGCCGGCGACCTCCCGCGCGAGCCGCGTCTTGCCGACGCCACCCGGCCCGACCAGCGTGACCAGCCGTTCGGTGCGCACCAGCTCGCGCACGGCGGCCAGCGAGGCCTCGCGACCGACCAACGGGGTCGGCGCGGGCGAGGTCCGCGTCG
Source organism: Pseudonocardia sp. NPDC049154 (assembly GCF_040648315.1). Classification (NCBI taxonomy): domain Bacteria; kingdom Bacillati; phylum Actinomycetota; class Actinomycetes; order Pseudonocardiales; family Pseudonocardiaceae; genus Pseudonocardia; species Pseudonocardia sp. NPDC049154. The sequence goes on along the minus strand of NZ_JBEZDN010000028.1, from coordinate 67,943 downwards.
CCGGCCCTCCACGGGCCACCGCCCGTTCCAGCTCGCCGAACCCGGCCGACGGGTCCAGCCCGGTCTCCTCGGCCAGCAGCCGGCGGTACTCCCGGGCCGCGGCCAGCGCGTCCGCGGTCCGGCCCACCGCGGCCAGGGCCCGGACGAGCAGCCGCACCGCCGCCTCCCGCAGCGGCTCGGCGGCGACCGCCGCGGCGGCCCGGTCCAGCACCTCCCCGGCCCGCCCGGCCTCGATCGAGCGGTGGACCAGCTCGTCGGACACGGTGCGGTGGAGCTCGTGGAGCGCGACGACCGAGGCGGCCACCGGCTCGACGCCGAGCAGGTCGGCCAGCACCGGCCCGCGCCAGAGCGCATCGGCCGCACGCAGCAACCCGACGGCCTCGACGGCCCCCGCCTCCCGGGACCGGGCCAGGAGCGACCGGGCGCGCGCCACGTCGAGGCCGCCGGGATCGAGGACGAGCCGGTAGGCGCCCTCCAGCGTCGCCAGCCGGTCCGCGCCGGCGCCCAGCGTGCCGCGCAGGCGCGAGACGTGGCTGTGCAGCGCGGCCCTCCCGGTCTCCGGCACCTCGGCCGGCCACAGCGCGTCGAGCAGGTGGTCGACGGTCACGGCCCGGCCCTCGGCCAGCGCGAGCAGGGTCAGCACCGCCCGCCGCTTCGGGCCCGGCACCGGTACCTCGACGCCCCCGACGACCAGGCGCAACGGGCCGAGCACGCCGACCTCGACCGTCACCGGCTCCCCCTCCCGTCAGCAGGGGGCTCGTCCGCGCGGCCGTGATCGTCACCCGCGGACGCGGGGAACTACCAGTCCCGGAGCAGGCCGGGCAGCTCCGCGAGACGCTGGATCACGCCGTCGGGCTCGACGTCGACCGGCACCCGCTGGGCCACCGGGATGTCGCTGTGCGGGACCAGCACGGCCCGCATGCCGACGTTCTTGGCCCCGCTGATGTCGTCGTACGGGCGGTCGCCGACGTAGACGCAGCGGGCCGGGTCCGCGACCCCGACGGCGGCCATCGCGGCATGGAAGGCCTCGGGGTGCGGCTTGGTGTACTCCAGGTCGCTGCTCCAGGTCACGCCGTCGAACAGGTGCAGCACCCGGTCCCGGCGCAGCCAGTCCTCGTGCCACTCGCCGGGCCACATCGTGGAGGACAGCACCCCGAGCCGCAGCCCGCGCCCCCGCAGCTCCTCCAGCATCGGCGCCGCCTCGGGGTCGGTGTGCGTGGCCTGCACCCAGAACTCCCGGTATGCCTCGAGCGCGGCGCCGTGCAGCTCGGAGCGCTCGTCGACGGCGGCATCGGCCAGCACCTGGGCGAGATGGAAGGCCCGGGCGCCGTCCTGCACCGCGGCCCAGCGGGCGGTGTCGGCCTCGGCCAGGGCGGTCGCGACCTCGCGGGCCCGCTCGGGCTCGTCGGCGTGCAGGACCTCGGTGTAGGCCCGCCAGCCGGCGTGGAAGTCCATGGTGCGCCAGGGCGTGAGCGTGCCGCCCCAGTCGAAGATGACCGCCTCGACGCCGCTCACGACCCGACCCGCTCGGCCCGCGCGACCCGGACGTCGTCCTCCCGCCGCTCGAGGTGGACCAGGACGTGCTTCTCCGCCAGGCGCTCGGCCACCCCCTCGCCCCACTCCACCGCCACGACGGCCTCGGTGAGGTCGGTGTCGAGGTCCAGGTCGTCGAGCTCCGCGGCGACCGAGGCCACGGCGCCGAGCCGGTAGGCGTCGACGTGCACGAGCGGCACGCCCGGCCCGTCCGGCAACGGCCGGTGCTCCCGGGCGATCACGAACGTCGGCGACGTGACGGGGCCGGCCACCCGCAGCCCGCGGGCCAGGCCCCGGACCAGCGCCGTCTTCCCCGCGCCGAGCGGTCCGGACAGGACCACGAGATCCCCGGCGCCCAGCTCACGGCCCAGCTCCTCGCCGTACGCCTCGGTGTCGGCCGGCTCCGGGAGCTCGACCGGCTCGTCCCACGTCATGCTCGCCTCCACCTGCGCCGGCGCGGGGCCCGCGAGGCCGCCCGCCGGACCAGTCCCTCCAGGGCATCCTGGACCTCCTCGTGCCGCTCCAGCAGCGGCAGGTGCCCGACGCCCTCCAGCTCCAGCAGCTCGGCCTTCGGCAGCTCGGCCGCGATCCGCTCGCTGTGCGAGTACGGGATCACCTGGTCCTTCGTGCCGGCGACGATCAGCACCTCGCAGCCGGCGAGCGCGGGCAGCGCCGCGAGCCGGTCGTGCGTGCCGAGGGTGTCGGCGAAGTCGGTGAGCGCGTCGAGCGCGTTGGCGCTGATCATGGTGTCGACGAGGTCGACCAGCGCCGGGTCGACGCGGCGGTCGCCGAACGCGTAGCGCCGGGTGAAGCCCCACACGATGTCGCCCAGGGCCTTGCGCGCGCCCTCCACGACACGCGGCTGCACCCGGGCCAGTGCGCCGAGCCCGCGGGTCACCGGGTTGCGCCGGGAGAGCAGGGTGCCCGGCAGGCCCGCGCTGCCCATCTCGCCCGCCGACGTCGCCACGAACCCCACGCCCAGCACCCGCTGCTCGAACAGCTCGGGCTGCTGCTCGGCGAGGGCCATCAGCGTCATGCCGCCCATCGAGTGCCCGATGAGCACCAGCGGACCCTCCGGCGCCAGCGCGCGGATGACCGAGTCCAGGTCGTGGCCGAGCTGCTCGATCGTGCAGCTCTCCTGCGGCGCGCGCTCGGAGCGGCCGTGGCTGCGCTGGTCGTAGAGCACGGTGCGGACGGACGGGTCCGCCATCAGCGGGAACGCCTCCCGCTGGAAGTGCCACGTGCGGCGGTCGAGGGCGAACCCGTGCACCAGCACCACCGTGAGCAGCGGCTCGCCGGTGCGCGAGGGCAGCTCCTCGCAGGCCAGCCGGATGCCGTCCTCGGTCATGACCGACGACGACGTCGGCGCCGGTTCGGCGCCCGGCTGCCGGCCCGCCGAGTCGAGCTCGCCGGCGAGGCGGCGGCGCTCCTTGGCGATCTCGTGCCGCTTGTGGCTCGCCACCCCGACGCCGACGGCGGCGCCCGCCGCCCCGACGACACCGCCCGCGACGCCGAGCGCCTGCCACAGCTTCCGGCCGGCCACGCTCACTCCCCCGCGCCCAGGTGCGTCCGCCGGACCCGGGCCCCGTGCACACCCGTCGCGATCTCGTAGTGGATCGTGCCCAGCTCGGTGGCCCAGTCCTGGGCGGTGGGCCCGCCGCCGGCCCCCGCGCCGAAGAGGACCGCGGTATCGCCCTCGTGGACCTCGTCCTCGCCGCAGTCGACCACGACCTGGTCCATGCAGACCCGCCCGACGACCGGGCGGACCTGGCCCGCCAGGTGCACGCGCATCCGGCCGCGGGCGTTGAGCCGCCGCGGGACGCCATCGGCGTAGCCCACGGGCACCAGGGCCAGCGTGGTGTCGTGCGGAGTCGTCCACTCGTGTCCGTACGACACGCCCTCGCCCGCCGGCACCCGCTTGACCAGCGCGACCCGCGCCCGGAACTCCATGGCCGGGCGCAGCGGCGACTCCTCGACGGGCCGGTCCAGCGGATCCAGCCCGTAGACGGCGATCCCGGGCCGGACGATGTCGAGGTGCAGGTCGGGCCGGGTGAGCGTGGCCGCGGAGTTCGCGAGGTGCCGCAGCGGGGCGAGCCCACGCCGGCGGACCTGCCCCCACGCCGCGTTCAGCCGCGCGAGCTGCGTGTCGATCACCGGGTGGTGCGGCTGGTCGGCGTGCGCGAGGTGCGACCACACGGCGACGACCTCGGCCTCGTCCCCCGCCTTCTCCACCGCGTCGAGCAGCTCCGGCCAGTCCCCGGGCTGGCAGCCGTTCCGGGACAGGCCGGTGTCGATCTTGAGGTGCAGCCGGGCCGGGCGGCCGGTGCGGCGGGCGGCGTCGAGCACCCCGGCGAGGTGTCGCACCGAGGAGACGGAGAGGTCGACGTCCGCCGCGATCGCCGGGGCGAAGTCCTCGTCCGGCAGGTGCAGCCAGGACAGCACGGGCGCGGTGATGCCGGCCTCCCGCAGCTCCAGGGCCTCCTCGATCGTGCACACCCCGAGCCAGGTGGCGCCGCCGGCCAGCGCGGCCCGACCGACCTCGACCGCACCGTGCCCGTACCCGTCGGCCTTGACGACCGCCATCGTCTCCGCGCCCGACTCCCGCGCCAACCCCGACAGCAACGCGACGTTCTGCCGGATCGCCCCCAGATCGACCGCCGCCTCGGCCCGAGGCTGGGCCTCGACGCGGGGCTGACCCTCGCCGTGGGGCTGGGCCTCGGTGGGGAGCTGGGCCTTGGTGGGGAGCTGGGCCTCGGTGCCGGGCCGAGCCTCGACGCGGGACTGATGCTCGCCGGCGAGCTGGGCCTTGGTGGGCGGCGTTCCGGGCGGCGGGGCCGATCCGGGAGGCCGGGCCGGTTCGGTGGGTCGGGCCGGTTCGGTGGGCCGGGCCGGTTCGGTGGACTGGCCCGTTCCGGGGAGCGAGGACACGCCCGCATTCTGACATCCACCCCCGACAGGAGCTGTATCGATCACGGTCGTGAAGGGGGACAGGGGATCCCACCCGCACGGCCCTCGGGCCGCCGCACACCCGTCCGAGGCCCGTCACACACCCGCAGGGTGGGCCACACACCCCGTTGACAGAATGTAGGGCGTCCGAGCGAGGTGGCGGCGCAGTTGTCGCCGGCTCCCGGAGGTCCGACAGAGACCTGAAGATCAGCGAACGGGTGCACCCACGGCAGCGACAGATGCGTCACGATCCGCAAGCCCGTGCACCCACGGCACCCGCCGGAGCCCTCTCTGCACGGAATCGGCGATCAAGCGCTGCTGATCACCGTCGCCGTGCAGGCAAGGCACTCCTAGCTGGCATGCGTCGACCAGCCCGACTCCCACACCCACTCGGCCCCGCCACACCCGGTGGACAGCCTGCGAGACGAACTGACGCGCCGCACCGCCGGGCCCGAGCACGCACGCCGGGCCGAGCAGAGGTGCCACGCGCAGCAGGCGACCCCACCGACTTCGATCCGGGCTCGATCCCCGGATCAGCGAGTCCAAGATCAGCGTGCCGGTGCCACCACTGCACCCAGCAGAGCCGTACCTGCACCGACATGGCGACCATCCCAGTACTGATCATCGACCGAGTGCACTCATGGCAACTCCGAACCGGCAAACCCGAGCAGCCCGACACGCCCGCCCGACCCGGCCACACCCCGTCGACGGCCCGCGCCACGATCTCGAGCGACGTGTCGGCCATGCCCGAGCGGATGTGCCGGGCGCAGTGGTCGGCCGGAAGTCTGATCGGCGCCAAGATCATCGGGCCGGTGCACTCACGGCTGCGTGCACAGCCCCCCACGCACTGAATCGGCGATCATGCCGGCGCTGATCGCCGTCCCGTGCAGCTACGGCCTCCCGAGCCCACCACCTCCGGCCGACAGCCCCGCTCCCACATCCGCCCGGCTCGGACCCACCCGTCGACGGCCCGCGCCGCAACTCGAGCGATGCGCCGCCGGGCCCGAGCGGATGTGCCGGCCACCCCGGCCCGAGCCACCATCAGCGATCCAGTGCACCCACGGCACCCACGGCACCCACGGCACCCACGGCACCCACTACAGCCCTCTCCGCACCCGACCGGCGATCAAGCGGAGCAGCACCCCTCACATCCCGAGTGCTGCCTTCCGCACCTCCCTGATCGCGGCGGGGATGGCGGCCTGGAGGGTGGATGCGGGGGCGGGGACCGCCGGCTCCCCACCCACCCGCTCGGCGGCGAGGGTGGCCGCCCGGGTGTGGACGTGGGCGGCGCAGCCCCCGGCCCACCAGGGGTCCAGCCCCGCGGCGAGCAGCGCGCCGACCAGTCCGGTGAGGACGTCGCCGGAGCCGGCGGTGGCGGCCCAGGCGTTGTCGGAGGTGTTGACCAACGCACGTCCGTCCGGGTCGGCGACCACCGTCGCGTTGCCCTTGAGCAGCACGGTCACGCCGAGCTCGACCGCGGCGCGGCGGGCGGCGCCGATCCGGTCGGACCCGACCTCGCCGGCGATCCGGGCGAACTCGCCGGCGTGCGGCGTGACCACGACCGTCCGGCCGTGCACCGCCCGGCGCAGGTCCTCGTGCTGGGCGAGCAGGGTGACGCCGTCCGCGTCGATGCAGGTCGGGACGTCCCGGTCGAGGACGCCGGACAGCAGGTCGTAGCCCGCCACCTCCGTGCCGATGCCGGGGCCGACCGACCAGGCCTGCGTGCGCCCCGCCTGCTCCAGCGAGTCCGTGCCGACGACCTCGGGCCAGTGCGAGCGGACGACGTCGGCCGCGCTGCCCGCGAACCGCACCATGCCGCTGGTCGCGAGCACGGCGGACCCGGTCGCCAGCACCGCGGCGCCCGGATAGGTGGCCGAGCCGGCGGCCACCCCGACCACGCCCTGCGTGTACTTGTCGTCCGTCGGGCCCGGGATGGGCCAGTGCTCGCCGACGTCGGCGGCCTCGAGGACCCACGCGTGCGGCTCGGGCAGGTGGGGCCCGAGCCCGATGTCGACGAGCACGATGTCCCCACACCGTGGCCGCGCGAGCACGTGCACGGGCTTGAGCGCCCCAAAGGTGACGGTCAGCGCCGCGTCGACCGCGGCCCCGTCCGTGGTGCCGGTGTCGGCGTCGACGCCGCTGGGCAGGTCGACCGCGACGATCGGCACCCCGGCCGCTCCCGCGGCCTCGACCAGTGCCCCGGCGGGTTCGCGCAGCGCGCCCTTGCCGGAGATCCCCACGATCCCGTCGACGACGACGTCGGCGCCGGTCACCGCCGCCGGCGCCCCCGGGTCCTCCCCCACGAGGACCCGGCCACGCGCCCTCCGGAACGCGGCGAGCCCGGCCGCATGCGCGCGGTCCGGGGCCAGCAGGACGGCGGTGACGGCCAGCCCGGCGTGCCGCAGCTCGGCCCCCGCCCACAGCGCGTCGCCCCCGTTGTTGCCGGCCCCCACCAGCAACGTCACCCGCCGGCCGGTCGTCCGCCGGTGCCGGCCGACGAACCTTCGGACGCCGAGGGCGAGCCCGTGCGCGGCCCGGCGCATCAGCACCCCGTCCGGCAGCCGGGCGAGGAGCACCTCCTCGGCCTCGCGGATCTGCTGCGCGGTCCACACACCCTGCATGGACCGCACGCTAGCCGCGGCGACCGGCGGCTACACCTCGTTGATGTCGAACTTGACGTCGCTGCCCTCGACGGCGGTCACCTTGGCGACGACGTCGAAGCTGCGCTGCGGGATCACGACGTGGCAGGTCAGCGTGGCCCCCACGGTCGCGTCGAGGCCCGACGGGCAGTCGACCGAGTTCGGCGAGGTCTGCAGCTGCTCCTGCACCACGCGGGTGATCTCGGACTTCACGTCGTCGCTCGAGACCGACATGCTGCAGGCGCTCAGGCCCAGGAGCAGGCCCCCGGCGGCGGCCAGCGTGCCGATGGTACGTGCGATCCTGGCGTTCATCGTCTGTCCCTCTCGGATGGTTGCCGGACCCCTTCCGGCCTGGTCAGAACGCTATTGACGCGCGCACCGCGGGACAGGAGTGGTGCTACCACACCCGCGGCTCGCACTGGCCACCCCACGGCGGGCGGGCTGCCCGGCCGGGGCGGTCGTCCGGCTCATCGTTCGAGTACGCCGCTGGGCGGGCGTGATCGCGCGACGGTACGGTTCCGCTGTGAGCCGGACCAGCACGTTCACCCGTCCTCCCGCCCTGCGGAACGCCAAGGACGCGCTGGAGCAGCTGTCCCGGCCGGGGCCCAACGAGGTCCTGCGCGGCGACCTCGGGCTCGTCGGCACCCCCGGCGTGGTGTTCGCGCCTGCCGAGGGGCTCGGCCTGCCCGCCGTCGCCTTCGGACACGACTGGATGCAGCCGGTCTCGCGCTACGCCGACCTGCTGCGCCACCTCGCCTCGTGGGGCATCGTCGCGGCGGCACCCGGCTCCCAGGGCAGCCCGCTGCCGAGCGTCGCCCGGTTCTCCGCCGACCTGCGGACCACGCTCGACGTGTGCGCCGGCGTCCGGCTCGGCGACGGCAGGATCAGCGTGGACTCGCGGCGGACGGCGCTCGCGGGGCACGGCATCGGCGCGGGCGCGGCCCTGCTGGCCGCCGCGGGGCACCCGAAGGTCGCCGCGGTGGTCGCGATCGCGGCGTCGCAGACCCGGCCGTCGCCGGTCGAGGCGGCCAGGGCGGTGTCGGTGCCGTCGTTGCACGTCATCGCCGGGAAGGACACCGTCGCGCCGATCTCGGGGCACGCGGAGCAGATCGCCGCGGCCTGCGCGGGCCCCACCTGGGTGCGCCGGCTGCCGAAGGCCGGGCACACCGACTTCCTCGAGGGCCTGCACTGGTCCGACCTGGTGCTCTCGGGCGGGCCGGACGCGAAGACCCGCCGCATCACGCGCGCGCTGGTCACGGCGTTCCTGCTCAAGGAGCTGTGCGGCGAGGACCGGGTGGACGACCTGGTCGACGGCAAGGTCCCCGGCACCGTGCTGGAGACCCCGGAGGCCTGAGTTCGCGATCGCGAACGAGTCCGCCGCGCAGATCCGGCGCGGGCTCCGGCGCCTGCATCCTGTCCGGGTGCGCCCGGACCTCGACCTCGATCCCGACGGCCTCGACGCGGCCGCCGCCCACGCCGCCGTCCTGGGCCTCGACCTCGAGGACCTCGCGCGGGACCTGCGGTCGGCCGTCGAGGACTGCCGCGAGGTCGGACGGGTCGTCGCCGGCGCCGCGGACGAGGTGACGACGGCCACCGACGTCTTCCGTCAGGTCGCGGCCTCGGCGCGGCACGCGGAGGCCGACGCCGCCCGCGCCCTCCGGTGAGCCGCCAGGAGCTCGACGTCCTGGTCGAGCGGCTCAGCGCCGCGGCGGCCGACGCCGCCCGGGTCGCCCGGACAGTGCGCGTGAGCTGGTGGGACGCCCGCGGCACCGAGTTCGCCGAGCGGCTCGCCCTCGTGGGGCGGGAGCTGCAGCGGCAGGCCGACGCGGTCGCCGAGCTCGCCCGCGGCCTCGCCGCGCCACCGGTCGAGGCGGCCGCCGGCCCGGTCCTGCCGAGCACGGGCGGCCGGCGGACCGGGGAGGCGCGGGGCGTGCGGCTCCCGCTGCTCGACGACGAGCGGGAGCCGCCGCCGGCCTGAGCCGGCGCCGCCTCGACGGCGCCGGGGCGCGGGTCAGACGGGTCAGACTGTCGCGGCCACCACGGAGGCGATCCGGCCGGCGGTGGACTCGGCGAGCTCCTGGGTGCCGGCCTCGACCATCACCCGGACCAGCTGCTCGGTGCCCGACGGCCGCAGCAGCACCCGCCCGTTCTCCCCGAGCTCGGCCTCGGCCTTCGCCACCGCCTCGGCCACCGCGGGCGACGCCGCGACGGCCTCCTTGTCGGCGACCTTCACGTTCTGCAGCACCTGCGGGAGGGGGTGCACCACCGAGGCCAGCTCCGCCAACGTGCGACCGGTCTCGGCCATGCGGCTCATCAGGCGCATCGCTGTGAGCAGCCCGTCGCCCGTGGTCGCGTGCCCGGGGAGCACGACGTGGCCGGACTGCTCGCCGCCGAGGGTGAACCCGTGGGCGCGCAGGTCCTCGAGCACGTACCGGTCACCGACCGCGGTGGTGCGCAGCGTGACGCCCTCCGCCTTCATCGCCAGGTGCAGCGCGAGGTTGCTCATCACCGTGGCGACGAGCGTGTCCCCGGCCAGCTCGCCCGACTCCTTCATGGCGAGCGCGAGGATCGCCATGATCTGGTCGCCGTCGACGATCCGGCCCTCGGCGTCGACGGCCAGGCAGCGGTCGGCGTCGCCGTCGTGCGCGATGCCCAGGTCGGCACCGTGCTCGATCACGGCCGCCTGCAGGGCGTCCATGTGGGTGGAGCCGACGCCGGCGTTGATGTTCAGCCCGTCCGGCGCCGCGTGCAGCGCGACGACCTCGGCCCCGGCCTTCGCGTAGGCGGTCGGCGCGGCCTCCGAGGCCGCCCCGTGCGCACAGTCGACGACGACCTTCACCCCGGTGAGCGGGCGCGGCGTCGCGACGAGCAGGTGCGCGACGTACTGCTCGAGCGCCTCGGGCAGGTCCCGGACGCGGCCGATGTCCGCGCCGGTCGGCCGGGTCCACTCGGCGTCGAGCCCCTGCTCGATCTCGAGCTCCAGCGCGTCGGGCAGCTTGTGCCCGCCCGCGGCGAACAGCTTGATCCCGTTGTCCGGCATCGCGTTGTGCGAGGCCGAGATCATGACGCCGAGGTCGGCGCCCAGGGAGTCCACCAGGTGGGCGACGGCCGGGGTGGGCAGCACGCCCAGGCGGACCGCGTCCGCGCCCGCGGACGTGAGGCCGGCGAGCACGGCGGCCTCGAGCATCTCGCCGCTGGCGCGGGGGTCGCGCCCGACGAGCGCGACGGGGCGGTGCTCGTCGCCGGCAGCGCGGTGGGCGGCGAGGACACGGGCGGCCGAGGCGGAGACGGAAACGGCGAGCTCCGGGGTGAGGAGCTCGCCGTTCGCCAGGCCCCGGACGCCGTCGGTTCCGAAGAGTCGACGCATCCGGTGCCGGATCAACGCTTCGAGTACTGGGGCGCCTTGCGGGCCTTCTTGAGGCCGTACTTCTTGCGCTCGGTGGCGCGGGCGTCCCGGGTGAGGAAGCCGGCCTTTTTCAGCGGCGGGCGGTCCTCGGAGTCCACCTCGACCAGCGCGCGGGCGATGGCCAGGCGCAGCGCGCCGGCCTGGCCGGACGTGCCGCCGCCGGTGAGGTTGGCGAAGATGTCGAACCGCTCGGTCTTCTCGACCGTGACGAGCGGCTCCTTGATGAGCTGCTGGTGCAGCTTGTTCGGGAAGTAGACCTCGAGGGTCTTCCCGTTCAGCGTGAACCGACCCGAGCCGGGGACGAGACGCACCCGGACCACGGCCTCCTTGCGGCGGCCGACGGTCTGCACCGGGCGGTCGGAGACGATCGGGGCCTCGACGGCGAACTCGTCGGCCGGGGCCTCGGTCTCCTCCGCGTCGTACGACGCGGCCTCGCCGATGGTGTAGTCCAGGTTGTCGCCGGCCTCGGCGGCCTCGGCGGCCTCGGAGGTGTAGACCTCCTGCTCGGGCGACTCGGGGGTGCTCACGCTCTGTCCCTCTTCGTTGCTCTCGGGGTTGGTCACTGCGCGACCTGGGTGATCTCGAACGGCTGCGGCTTCTGGGCCGTGTGCGGGTGCGACGGGCCGGCGTAGACCTTCAGCTTCTTGGCCATCGCCCGGCCGAGCCGGTTCTTGGGCAGCATGCCCTTGATGGCCTTCTCGACCAGCCGGTCCGGGTGCGACTCGATCATCTCGCCGACCGACCGCTGCTTGAGACCGCCCGGGAAGCCCGAGTGGCGGTAGACGAACTTGTCGTCCCGCTTCTTGCCCGAGACCGCGATCTTCTCCGCGTTGACGATGACGACGAAGTCGCCGGTGTCCATGTGCGGGGCGTAGGTCGGCTTGTGCTTGCCGCGCAGCAGCGTGGCGGCGTGGGTGGCCAGGCGACCGAGCACCACGTCGGTGGCGTCGATCACGTGCCAGGCACGGGTGATCTCACCGGGCTTGGGGCTGTACGTGGGCACGGGTCTACCTCGTCGTTCTCGGGCTCGGGAGCTGCCTCGAAGTCAGTCTCTCTTCTGAGTGCGGCGGTGCGGACGCCGCCCGACCACCGACCGGGGCCGGCAGCGGCGCGGGTCTCCACCCGTCGCACAACGAACAGTCAGGGTACCCGCCGCTCGGAAGGGAGGTCAAAACGCCCCCTCACCGGCTGCGAACGCCCTGCACGAACAGGGTACGCGCCCCGCTCCCGGCTCCCCACGCGGGGGCGGGGCGCGGGCCGTTCACGCCCACCGGCGGGCGTTGACCTGCTCGACCTGACGGTAGCCCTCCTCGGCCCGGCCCAACGCCTCGCCGATGCGGGCGAGCACGGCGGTGAGGTCGGCGGCGGCCGCGTCCCACTGCTTCTGGCGGGCCGCGTAGTCCCTCGCGGCCTCGCCCTCCCAGGTCGCGACGAGCGGGGCCAGCTCGCGGCGCAGGTCGTCGAGCCGGCCGGTGATGCGCGCCGCGGTACCCGCGACCGCGGTGCGGGCCGCGGCGAGCTCGGCGAAGGTGACCCTGATCTCCCCCACGGTCCGTTCCCCCTCAGCCCAGCGCCGCGCGGATCGCGGAGAGCGAGGCGGACTGGTCCTCCTCGGCCTGCCGGTACGTCCGGCCCGACCCGGTGATCGCCTCGCCGATGCCGCGCAGCGCCGCGGAGAGTGCGCGGGCGTCGGCGTCCCACCGGGCCATCAGCGACTCGAACGTCGTGGCGGCCTCGCCGTGCCACGTGCCGGCGAGCGGCGTGAGCCGGGAGCGCAGCGCGCCCAGCTCGGCCTGCACCTGCTCGTCCGTCCCGACGACCCGGGCGCCCGCCCTGGCCATCTCCTCCGGTGTGGTGCCGAAGCCGCCGGCCCCGGTGTTCCCGCTCGTCATGACGTCCTCCCCTGACTCGGTGCGGCGAGCCTGACGGTGAGGGGCCCGGTCCCGGAGCACATCGGGCGAACCGTTCGCGATGGTGAAGCGGTCACTCCCGGATCCGCAGCGAGGCGACGACGACACCGCACGCCCGCTCGACCGCCGCCGACCCGCCGGGCGGGTACCGGCAGCCGACGCTGAGCTGGTCGGTGTCCTGCAGCCGGACGTGCCACTCGACCGTCGCCGGGCCGTCGAGCTCGCGGTAGCGCAGCCCGCCGCCCTCCTCGCGCAGGCCGTCCAGCCGTGTGCCCGCCGCGACCGCGCGGTCGTACCGGTCGCGCAGCTCGGCCCGGGCCCGGGCGCCCTCGGTGCCGGCGTCGTAGCCGAGCGGGGTGCGCTCGACGGCGACGAGCCCGGTCCCGTCCGGCTCGTCCTCCGGGGCGAGCAGGGTGCGGCGGTGCTCGGGTGCGCCACCGACGTGCGCCCACCCCTCGGGCACGGCGACCTCGTACCCGTACTGGACCAGGCGGTCCGCGGGCAGCGGGTCGGGCAGGAGGAGCCCGATTCCGACGAGGCCCACCACCGCGACGACGGCGAGGGTGGCCGTGAGCAGGCGCCGGCGGCGGGGCGGGGGTGGTGGCGGAAGGAGCGGGGGTCGCCGTTCCGGGTCGCGGTCCGGTGCCGGCTCGTCCGTCGCGAGCACGGCCGCCACCTCCGGCCGTGGGGCGAGGGTGACCGTCCCGCGTCCCGCCTCGTCGAGCAGCGCGGCCAGCAACGGGGTCCGGGCCACCCCGCCGACCAGCAGGACCGGCCCGGGCGGGACGGCCGCGACGACCTCCGCGAGGAGCGGGGCCAGCGCCTCCCGGACCTGGTCGGCGGTGATCCGGACCCGCCCGGCCTCGGTACCGATCGTCGCGGCGGGCAGCAGCGAGAGCGTCTCGCGCAGCACCGTGACGTCGGCCTCCCGGCGCGGGGGCGCGGGCAGCAGGGCGCGGACGGCCGCGTCGAGGTGCACGCCGCCGACCGGGAGCTGCCGGACCAGCCGGCCGTCGCGCAGCACCCGGGTGCCCGACGCCCCGGCGTCGACGACCAGGCCGCGGATCGGCGCCGGCCGTACGGCCCGCGCGCCGGGGAGGAAGGCCGCGGCGGCCGCGCCGGGTGGGATCCCGGCCGGGAGCACACCGAGCAGCACCACCCGCCCGTCCTCCCGGCCGGCGACCCGCGTGCCGCACCGGCCGGCGTCGACGGTGCAGAGGGGGCAGCTCACGGCTCCGCCCACGCCACCTGCACCACCTGCGGGGCTCCGCGCCGGTCGACCAGCAGGCCGCGGCCGGGCGGCCGGGGCCCGGCCCGGACCGCGCCGACCAGCGGCCCCTCGTCCGGGCTGCCGTGCATCACCAGCGCAGGCCCGCCGAGCTCCCGCAGCCGCCCGACGACGGGGTCGAACAGCGCCCGCGACGCGCCGCCGGTCCGGCGCGCGACCACCAGGTGCAGCCCGACGTCGGCCGCCTGCGGCAGGAACTCCGCGAGCGGCGCCAGCGGATGCGGCGCGGTGGAGCCGGCCGGGGCGACGAGGTCGTAGTCGTCGACGAGCACCCAGACCTCCGGCCCGGTCCACCAGTCCCGCGCGGCCAGCTGCTCCGGTGTGACCTCGGGCCCGGGCAGCCGGCGGCGCAACGTCCCCGCGAGCTCCCGGCCGGCGTCGGCGATCGCGGTCGCGGTGCCCGCGTGCTCGACCACGTGGCTCGTCGGCAGCGCGCCGAGCAGCGACCGGCGCGGGTCGATCACCACGATCCGTGCCTGCTCCGGCGTGTGGTGCGCCGCGACGCCGCGGGCCAGGAGCCGCAGCAGCCCGGTCTTGCCGCTGCGGGCGTCGGCGAAGCAGAGCAGGTGCGGCTCGGCGGGATCGAGCAGGACCGGTTCGAGCCGCTCCTCGTCGAGGCCGAGCAGGACGCCGTCGACCGAGTCCGCCAGCGGTTCCGCGGGCACGAGTGCGGGCAGCACGCGGACCGGCGGGAAATCGGGCCCGGGCCGGTGGACGAGCGGGCCGGGCGCGGCGAGGACCATCGCGGCGCCGTCGGGGGCGAGCCCGTGGCCCGTCCTCGGCGGCACGCCGGCGGCCCGGCGACGGTCCACCTCGGAGTCCCCCGGCTCGCCGAGCCGCAGCTCGAGCCGGGTCCCGAGCTGGTCCTTCAACGCCGGCCGCAGCTCGCCCCAGCGTCCCACCGACACCGCGAGGTGGATCCCGTACGCCAGGCCGCGCCCGGCGATCGCGGCGAGCCGGGCGGCGGGGTCGTCGGCCGGGCCGGCCGTCAGGGCGGCGTACCCGTCGACGACGAGCAGGACGTCCGTCGCCGGCTCGTCCGCCAGCTCGCCGGCCGCGCGGCGCGTCCGGAACTCCTCGACCGAGCCGATGCCCTCCGCGCGGAAGCGCGCCTCCCGCCGCGCGAGCAGCCCGCCCACCTCGGCGAGGGTGCGCCGCACGAGATCGGGGTCGGCCGCGACGGTGCCGACGTGCGGCAGCTCCTCGAGCACGCCGAGGGCGCCGCCGCCGAGGTCGAGCACGTGCACGCCGAGCTCCGTCGGGGTGTGGGCGCGGGCGAGGGCGGCGACGAGGGTGCGCAACGCCGTCGACTTGCCCGACCGCGGCCCGCCGGCCACCGCGACGTGCCCCGCCGCGCCCGACAGGTCGACGACGAGCGGGTCCCGCCGCTGCCGCGCGGGCCGGTCGACGAGGCCGACCGGCACCCGCAGCGCGGACCCGGCGTCGAGCGCCGCGAGCGGGGGTGGCTCGTCGAGCGGCGGCAGCCAGACCCGGTGTGCCGCAGGGCCTCCGAGGGCGACGACGGCGTCGACCGCGGCCGTCAGCACGGACTCCCCCGTCGGTTCGGGACGGGGTTCCGGCGCCGTGACGGGAGCGACGGTGAAGCGGTGCGCGCGGCGTGCGACGGCCGCGCGGCCGACGGGCGCGGCCCCGGAGACGTAGGCGCCCCGGAACCGGACGAGCTGGTCGGTGCCCGCGGAGAGGATCGCCGCGCCGGGCGTCGGCGGGAGGGTGTGCGCGTCGGGCACGCCGAGCACCGCCCGCGACTCGGAGGCGGAGAAGGTGCGCAGCGCGATGCGGTAGGACAGGTGCGACTCGAGCCCGCGCAGCCGCCCCTCTTCGAGCCGCTGCGAGGCGAGCAGCAGGTGCAGCCCGAGCGAGCGGCCCAGCCGGCCGACCGTCACGAACAGCTCCACCAGCTCAGGTCTGCGGGCCAGGAGCTCGGAGAACTCGTCGACGACGATCAGCAGGACTGGCAGCGGCGGCAGCTCCCGGCCCGCGGCGCGTTCCTGCTCGTACTCGGCGATCCCGGCCAGGTTCCCCGCCGCCCGCAACAGCTCCTGACGCCGGGTGATCTCCCCCTCGAGCGCGTCGGCCATCCGGTCGACCAGGGCGAGCTCGTCGACCAGGTTGGTGATCACGGCGGAGACGTGCGGCAGCCCGCCGAGGCCGAGGAAGGTCGCGCCGCCCTTGAAGTCGACGAGCACGAGGTTCAGCTCGTCGGGGCCGTGCGCGAGCACCAGGCCGACGACGAGCGTCCGCAGCAGCTCGCTCTTGCCCGACCCCGTCGCGCCGACGCACAGCCCGTGCGGACCGCTCCCGCCCCGCGCGGACTCCTTGAGGTCGAGCAGGACCGGGCGGCCGGCGTCGTCGAGCCCGAGCGGGATCCGCATCCGGTCGGCCGCCGAGCGCGACCGCCGCAGCACCGCGACGTCCGCGGGGCCGATCCTGCTGAGCCCCAGCAGGCCCGGCAGGCCCTCCGCCGCCGGGCGGGTCCGCTCGGTGCCCGCGGACCGGTACCGGGCGAGGCGGCGGGCGAGGGCGAGCGCGTCGGCGGCGTCGAGCTCGTCCGGGCGCGCGACGTCGCCGGGCTCCTCGAGCCGCAGCCGCACGACCGACGCGGACTCCCGCCGCGCCGCGGGCACCCCGACCCGCAGCACGGTCACGCCCTCCGCCGCCGCCCACGCGCCGGGCCCGTCGCGAGGGCCCTCGACGACGACGAGCAGGTGCCGCGGCCCGGGGTCCGCGGCCCACCAGCGGCGCAGCTCGTCGGGATCGGAGGTGATCATGCGCGCCGGCCCGAGGGCGTCCCGCTCGACCGTGTGGGCGGTGTGCGGCAACCACTTCAGCCAGTCCCAGGCGGGGCCGTCGGTGAGCGCCGCGACGCGGACGTCGGACGGGCCGTGCCCGAGCACGAACCCCGCGACGACGGCCCGCGCGACGGCCCGCGCCCGCTCCGGACCGCCGTCGAGCCACACCGCCGACGCCGCCCGCAGATCGACGGCGACGGGCAGGTCCGGCACGACCGAGTGCCGGGCCAGCAGGCGGCGGAGGGCGCGGGCACTCACCGGCTCGACCCCGTCGACGGGCCCGGTCCGGGGTGGCACGAGCGGGGTGGCGAGGCGCTGCGGACCGAGGCCGACCCGGACGCACCCGAAGTCGTCGTCGCCCGGGTCGCGTTCCCAGAGCCGCCCGGCGGCGAGCACCTCGGGCCAGGCAGCGGGATGCGGGTGCTGCTCCTCCAGCGCCGTCCGTTGCGCGGCGGCGACGCGTCCGACGCGTGCCCGCAGCTGGGCGAGATAGCGCAGGTAGTCGCGACGGTCCTCGTCGACGGTCGCGGTGCGCTCCGACCCACGCGCGGTGCCCCCGGTGAGCAGCATGCCGACCGAGGACAGCGCGAACATCCCGCCGAACATCCACGCCGTCGGCTCGCCCGGTCCGACGGCGATCACGCCGAGCGAGCCGAGCAGCATCGCCACCGGGAGCGTCCGGGCGAGCAACCCCGGCGGGAGCGCCCGCTCCGGCTCCGGAGGCGGCTCCACCCGGATCTCGCCGGCGGGCAGCGGCGGTGTCCGCCGGCGCCGCCGTGCGACCTCGACCGTCCCCAACTCGTGCCCCACTTTCGCCGAACGGCCGCGGGCGGACCCCCGTTCGGCCGATACTGCGGCCCGATGATCGCAATGCGAGGCGGTCCCGCGGGGCGGTTCCGCCGAAGTCGTGAGTACCGGGAGGTCGTGTGTGGACGCCTACCGCCGGGTGACGGTGCTGGCCCCGGCCTGCCGGCTCGACGTCGCGCTGCCGGCCGACCTCGCCGTCGCCGAGCTGGTACCGATGGTGCGGGAGCTGCTGGGCGAGCCCGTCCCCGCCGCCGGACGGGCCCCGGCGCCGTGGCGGCTCGACGGCGCGGCCGGGGCACCGCTCCCGCCGGGCGCCACGCTCGCGCAACTCGGGGTGCACGACGGCGAGGTGCTGCGGATCGGGCCGGCGCTCGCCCCGGCGCCACCGCCGCGGTACGACGACCTGCCCGAGGCCCTCGCCGCGGCGGTCGAGGCCGGGGCGCGGGGCGGCGAGGACCGGGCGCTCCCGCTCGCCGTTCTCGTCGCGGTGACGGCAGCGTCGGCGCTGGTCGCGGGGGTGCGCGGGGGTGGGCTGCTCCTCTCCGCGGCCGGGGTGGTGGTGGGGATCGGCGCGGCGGTCGGGGCTCTGGTGGTGGCGTCGCGAGCGGGTGGGCGGGGTGGGGCGGCCGTTGCGGGGACCGCGAGCCTGATGGCCGATCCCGCGCCGGCTTCGGAGTCCGGAGCCACGGCACGCGGCCTCGTGGCCGCTCTCTGCGCCCTCCCGCCCGCGATGGCGGCGGGCTGGCTCCTGGCCCCCGGCGCGCCGACGGCGGCGGCCCTGGGTGCGGCGCTGCTCCTCGCCCTGGCTGCGGCGACCGCGCAGGCCGTGGTGCGGGTCGTCGCACCCGTCCTCACCGCCGCCGTTCTCGTCGGCGCGACGACCGTCCTGGGCTGCGTCGTCCTCCTGCTCACCCGCGGCACACCCGCAACGGCCGGAGCGGTCTGTTCGGCCCTCGGTGTGCTCGTCGCTCCTCTGGTGCCGCGGCTGGCGCTGCGGCTCGCCGGGCTGCCGGGCCCGGACGACCCCGTGCACCCGCCACCGGAGCTCCGGGCCGACCTCGCCCGCCGCCACCTCGCCGGTCTGGTGCTCGGCAGCGCCGTCGTCACCGCCGGCGGCGCGGTGCTCGCCGCCACCGCCCCGGGCCCGTGGGCGCCGCTCCTCGCGGTGGCCGTCTGCGTCGTGCTCCTCCTGCGCGCCAGGGGGTTCGCCGAGCCGCTCCCGGCCCGCGCGCTGCAGGTGGCGGGGCTGCTCGGCGGCTGCGGCGCGGCGGCAGCGGGAACCCTGGCCGCCCCGGCCCCGATCCGGCTCCTGGCGGCGCTCGCGAGCCTGGCCGCCCTGCTCGCCGTGCTCGCGCTGCACGCCCGGCCGCGTCGCCCCGGACCGGTCGGCCGCCGCACCCTCGACCTCGCCGAACTCGTGCTGACCGCCTCGTGCGTGCCGCTCGCGGCGGCGACGCTCGGCCTGTTCGCGCTGGTCCGCGGATGGTGAGCGCGCTGGTTCCGGTCGCCGCGCTGCTGCTCGCGCTGGCGCCGGGACCGGACGGCGGGCTGAGCCAGGTGACCGAGTGCGTCGGCGCGGGCGGCACCGGGCGGGGTGGCGGGCTACCGCTCGCCGAGGTGCACGCGCTGGCCGACGGCACCGGCGTCCGGGTCGCGGTGATCGACACCGGCGTCGCCCCGCACCCGCGTCTGACCCGGTTGACCGGCGGCGGCGACTACCTCACCGGCGGCGACGGGCTCACCGACTGCGACGGCCACGGCACCGCGGTCGCCGGGCTGCTCGCCGCCGCCCCGGGCCCCGACGACGACGTCGTCGGCGTGGCACCGGGAGTCGAGGTCGTCGCGATCCGGCAGGCCAGCCCGTCGTTCACGGTGACGACGGCGAGCGGCGACACCCTGCCCGCGGGCGACACCGCGACGCTGGCCCAGGCGGTGCTGCGGGCGGTCGGCCTCGGCGCCTCGGTCGTGACGATCAGCGAGGCCGTCTGCCTCGACACCGCCCGCGCCGCCGCGGTCGGGCGGCCGTTGCGGGCCGCGGTGCGGGCGGCGAAGGCCGCCGACGTGCTCGTGGTGGCCGCCGCGGGCAACGTCGGCTCCGGCGGCTGCACGCACGAACCGGGGGAGGTGCCCCTCCCCGCCGCGGCCGGCTTCGCGGGCGGCCCGGGCGTGCTCGACGACGGGGTGCTCGCCGTCGCCGCCACGACCCCCGACGACGCCCCGGCCCCCTTCACCGTCCACGGCCCCTGGGTCGACCTCGCCGCCCGCGGAACGGGTCTGCGCTCGCTCGCCCCGGGCTCCGGGCTCACCGGTCCCGACCTGCAGGGCACGAGCCTGGCGGTGCCGATCGTGGCGGGCGCGGCCGCGCTGGTCCGGCAGCGCTTCCCCGCGCTCGACGCGACCGCCGTCGCCGAGCGCCTGGTCGCCACCGCCCGCCGGGTCCCGGGCGGCCGGTCCGACGCGCTCGGTGCCGGCGTCGTCGATCCGCTGTCCGCCCTGACCCTGCTCACCGCAGCCGATCCGCCGCCGGCGCCCGCCGCGGTCGCCTCCCGCCCGCCCACGCGCCCGACGCCCGCCTGGGTGCCGATCGCCGCGGTCACGGCGCTCTGCGTCCTCGCCGCCGCCGCTCCGCTCCTGGTGCGTCGGCTCCGTCCGTGATCCTGCGCCCGCTCCACAGCGGTTCCGCCGCCGCCCACTCCGCGGCGAGCCGGCGCGAGCGCTGCCGGGCCCCGGCGGCCGCCGTGAGCAACACCGCCGCGGCGATCGTCGCCCCGCCGAGCAGCGCGGTGAGGGCACCGACGACGACCGCGTCCGACGTGCCCGTCACCGGCGGCGGGACCGGACGCCCGGCGGCGTCGACCCACAGCGGCACGGTCCGGCCCGCGGGGGTGCCCGGCGCGACGCTCACCGGCCCGAGGCGACCCGTCCCGTCCGGGGCGAGCCACACGGCCTGCACCGGGACCTGCGACACCAGTGCGTTCTCGTCCGGCGCCCGGAGGGGGGCGCCGGCGACCGTGGTCGCCTCGGCGCGGTGCAGGTCCGGCGCCGAGCGGGACACCGCCCGCGCCCCGGCCGCGGCGCCGAGGAGGACCGCTGCGACCAGCACGAGGAGGGCCGCGGCCGGCGCGATCCGCCGCACCACGGCTGCCACCTGCTCGACGTCGAACCCGGTGTGTGCCACGGATCGAGGATCGGCTGCCCGTCGTGGGAGCACAATGCGCCGGTCGCCGGGTGAGCCTTCGGCTCTTCCGAAGGCTGTACGGTGCGGGGATGGCGTTCGACCTGCTCGATCTCCGGCTGTTCCTCGCGGTGGCCGAGTACGGCAGCATCACCCGCGCCGCCGAGCTCGTGCACCTCTCGCTGGCCTCGGCGAGCGGCCGGATCCGGGCGATGGAGGCCGCCTCGGGCGCGCCGCTGCTCGACCGGCACCGGCGCGGGGTCGTCCCCACGCGACCCGGTGTCCTGCTGCTGGCGCACGCGCGGGAGATCGTCGAGCGCCACGACCGGATGCGCCTGGAGCTCGCGGACCTCGCGGGCCGCCCGGCGACGGTCACCGTGCTGGCCAACACCTCCGCGGCGACCCTGCTACCCGACGTCCTCATCGGCTTCCTGGCCGACCATCCCGACGCGGACGTCGACCTCCTCGAGCGGCCGAGCCACCGGATCGTCGTCGGGCTGACGTCGGGGCGGGCCGAGTTCGGGCTCCTCGCCGACACCGTCGACCTCGCCGGGCTGGAGACGGTCCGGCTCTGCCCCGACCCGCTGGAGGTCGCCTGCACCCCCGACGACCCGTTGGCGAGGGCCGCGAGCCTCACGTTCGCCGAGGTCCTCGACCGGCCCTTCGTCGGCTACGCCGAGGGGAGCGCGTTCGAGGAGCACCTCCGCCGTCAGGCCCTGCCGCTGGGCGCGCATCCCCGGCACCGCGGCCGCTTCCCCGACGCGGCGTCCGTCTGCCGGGCGGTCGCGGCCGGCGTCGGGATCGCGGTCCTGCATGCGCGCAGCATCGCCGACGGGCTCGTCCGCGTTCCCCTCGCCGACGCCTGGGCCGACCGCGACCTCGTCCTCGCGACCCGCGACCTCGCCGGGCTCAGCAGGCCCGCCCGCGCGCTCGCCGACCGGATCCGTGGTGAGCTGAGGTCCTAGGACCCGACGGCGCGGCGGGCGTCGGCGAGATCGAGGCGCCCGCCCTGCGGGAGCAGCCGCAGCGCGGCCTCGGGCGCGGCCGGGAGCGCGGGCGGCAGGCCGAGCGCCGCGGCCGTGCCGGCGTCGGCCACGCCGTGGGCGATCCCGCTCGCCGACACCAGCCAGATCGTGCCGCCCCCGGTCGGCGAGACCGCCCGCACCGGCCCGCCCCCGAGCAGCACGGCCGCGGCCGCCTCGCCACCGGTCAGGGGCACCCGCACACCCTCCCGGACCGCCGGCAGCGCCGGTGTCAGGCTCACCCCGGCCCGCCCGTCGGCCGTCGTCGCGCACACGACCCCGCCGTCCGACGACCACGCGGGCACCCGGTCCGGCCATCCGGCGGTCGGCAGCGTGGTGAGCCGCGGAGCCTCGGCAGCGACGGCGGGCGCGACCTCCCGCGGACCCGTACCGCCCTGCGCCCGCAGCACCTCGGCGAGGGTCGCGGGCACCTCCTGTACACCGCCCGGCACGATCGCCAGGAAGGCGCGGCCGCCGTCGAGACCGGTGATGGTCAGGACGTCGCCGGGCCGGCCGGGCACCCCGCGCGGACCCGGGCCGTCGGGCAGGACGGGCGGCGCCAGGGCCGGTCCCTCGGGGATCGCGGAGAGCGTCGACGCGCCGACCTTCCTGGGCGAGACCCCCGCGAGGCCGAGGCCGGTCAGCACGGTCGGGTCCGCGCCGACCGCGTGCCGGACCCCGTCGAGCACCGCGAACCGCTCCCCACCGGGTGCCTCGACGAACAGCGCCGGGGCCGCCGGAGTCCCGGCCTCCAGCGTCCCGACCAGCACCGTCGTGCCCTCGGGCGCGTCGCAGACCGCCCAGCGCTCGGGCACCGCGGGCCCGTCGACCGCCACCCCCACCGCGCCCGGCAGGTCGGCGGGCGGGGTCCGCGTCGCAGCCGCGAGGTCCGCGTCCGGCACCATGCGCGGCTCCCCCGCCGGCTGCCCGAGGGCGGCGAGGACGAGACGTCCGGCGACGGCGTCGGGCACCGGGACCAGCCGGTCCGGCTCGTGGGCGACGGCGTACACCGCGCCCGACGGCGTGCCGACGACCAGCGCCTGCCGGTTCCAGTCCGGCCGGGGCGCGAGCGCCGCCTGCACCGCGGCGGCACCGAGTCCGAGCAGCGCGAGGACGACGCCGACCAGCGTGGCCCGGCGCTGCGCGCGCAGCTGTTCGTGCAACGGCACCGGGTCGGCCCGGACGAGCGCGGCCTCGAGCCGGCGGAACGCGTAGCGGTGGGCGTCGGCCTGGTCGCGGGTCGCGGGCGGCAGGACCGGGAACGGCACGCCCGGACGCTAGCTCCGCGACGGCCGCGCCCGAGGCGAAACGGGAGAACTCGTGGCCCGGCCTCCCGGGATCGCCACGTCGGACGCCCGGAAGTGCCGACTCGCGGTGCCGGAACTGCCGACTCGCGGGGCGGGGGGCGAGAGCGCGACTCGCGCTACTCCTCCGCCACCCCGATGTCCTCGTTCCACAGGTCGGGGCGGGCGGCGATGAAGTCCTCCATGAGCCGGACGCACCGCTCGTCGTCGAGCAGGGTCACCCGCACCCCGTGCTCGGCGAGCCAGTCGTGACCACCGGTGAAGGTCCGGCTCTCCCCGATGATCACCGCGCCGATGCCGAACTGCCGGATCAGCCCGCTGCAGTACCAGCACGGCGAGAGCGTGGTGACCATCGTGGTGCGCCGGTAGTCCCGCTGCCGGCCCGCGTCGCGGAAGGCGGCCGTCTCGCCGTGGACCGACGGGTCGTCGTCCTGGACCCGGCGGTTGTGGCCGCGGCCGAGCACCTCGCCCCCGGGCCCGAGCAGCGCGGCGCCGATCGGGATGCCCCCCGATGCGAGCCCGGCGCGGGCCTCCTCGAGCGCGATCTCCAGGGCGGCGTGTGCGTCCACGCGGCCCAGCCTCCCATCCCCGGCGCCCGTCCCGCGCCCCGGCAACCCACGCGAAACACACCGCTGCGCTGGCTACTGTGGGAGGCGTGGACACGCCCCGAGAGACCCCCGGCGAGTCCACCCCCGACGCCACCCCCGACGCCACTCCGGGCGCCGCCCCCGACTCCGTCCCCGAGACCGCGGACGACCTCACCCTGCTCCACCGGTACGAGCCGGTTCTGCGCTACACGAAAGGCGAGCTGTTCCTTCCGGTGACCGCCGGGGACTACGTCCGCCGCTGCAGCCTCTGGGACGAGCCGGCAGGCGACCGCAAGCGCCCCGGCGAGCCGCTCGTCCCGGCCGGCGAGCTCACGCTGGAGGGCCTCGGCGAGGCCGGCCGCCGCTACCGCGAGAGCCGCCTGCACCTGCGGTTCGTGCAGGAGTCCCTCGGTGCGCGGGAGGTCCAGCGGTGGCGCCGGACGGAGCGTCCTCGGCTGGGCGGCATCGGCCGCTTCGCCGCGGTCGGCGTGATCGCCCGGCTGATCGACGTCCTGCTGCGGCTGTCCCTGCTGGTCCGTGGCAAGGTGCCCAACGGCCTCGTCGCGGCCGCCCACCAACGCTCCCGCGAGCTGACCGGCGCGACCTACTACGGGCGCGTCGTGCGCATCGCGGGCTACACCGTGCTGCAGTACTGGTTCTTCTACGCCTTCAACGACTGGCGCTCGACCTTCCACGGCGTCAACGACCACGAGGCCGACTGGGAGACCGTCGCCGTCTACCTCGTGCCGGACGGCTCCGGGGGCCTCGTGCCGGCGTGGGTCGCCGCCTCCACGCACGACGACCACGGCGACGACCTGCGCCGCCGCTGGGACGACCCGCGACTCGACCGGGACGGCACGCACGCGGTGCTGTACCCGGGCGCCGGGTCGCACTCGCACGCGTTCGTGGCCGGGGACTACGTCGTCAGCGTCGGCCTCCCGGCCCTGCGCGCGGTGCTGCGCACGTTCCAACGCGTGCGGCGCTGGCTGATGCCCTTCGCACCCGAGCCCGGGACCGGCGGCTTCGACATCCCGTTCATCGACTACGCCCGCGGCGACGGCGTCCGGCTGGGTCCGGGGGGACGCTCGTGGACGGCGGTGCTCGTCGACGACGGCACGGCGTGGATCCGCGACTTCCGCGGGCTGTGGGGGCTCGACACCCGCGACTCCTTCGGCGGCGAGCGCGCCCCCGCCGGACCCCGCTACGAGCGCGACGGGACGGTCCGCCGCTCCTGGGCCGACCCGTTGGGCTGGGCGGGCCTGGACAAGGTGGCCGCGACGGCCGAGGAGGAGGCCGCGGCGCTGCAGGAGCGGATGAAGGTACTGCAGACCCGGGTCGACGAGCTGGAGGACGAGATCGAGACCGAGCGCGCCGGGGTCCGCGGCCTGCACGCGGAGCTGCGGTTCCTCGCCGCCCGCTCCGACGCCGCCCCCGGCCGCCCCGCGCATCTGGAGGAGCTCGAACGGCGGGAGCGCGAGCTGGCGGAGCTGGTGGCCGAACGGGTGCGGTTGACCGAGGAGATCGACGTCCAGGCGGACCGCCTCGCGGGCCCGCGCCCGCCCGGCCCGCCCGACGCCCACCTGCGCCGGCCGCACATGCCCTACGTGGTCCCGGCGGACCTCCGGTCCCGGTTCCTGCGGGTGTGGGCGGCGCTGTCGATCCCGGTGCTCATCGGCGGGCTCGGCGCCCTGCTGTTCTGGCCGCACCTGTCGACGCTGCTGTGGTTCGCCGTCGGCCTCGTGCTGTTCGCCGTGGTGGAGGCCGTGGCGCGGCGCCGCTCGATCGAGTTCGCCGCCACCATGGCCGGGCTCGCGATCACCGCGCTCGTGATCACCAGCGGGGTGATCGCGCTGCTGTCCGGCTGGAAGATCGTCCTGGCCGGGTCGCTGGCCCTGGCCGCGCTGGTCCTGCTCGTGGTGAACGTCAGGGAGCTGCGGGGGCGGTAGGGCCCGTCGGGACCCGCAGGTTCCGGGTGACCTCGGCCCGCGCGGCGAGCTCGGCGTCGTCCGGGTAGTCCACGCCGACGAGCGTGAGCCCGTGCGCCGGGGCCACGGCCACGCCCTGCCGCTCGGCGCGGCCGAGCAGCGCGGCCGGCCAGTCGACGGCACGATGCCCGCGCCCGACGTCGAGCAGCGCGCCGACGAGGCTGCGGACCATCGAGTGGCAGAAGGCGTCGGCCGACACGGCCGCCGACACCACGCCGTCCGCGTCGCGGGTCCAGGAGAACCGTTCGAGCGCGCGGACCGTGGTCGCGCCCTCGCGGCGCTTGCAGAACGCCGCGAAGTCGTGCTCGCCGAGCAGCCGCTCCGAGGCGGCGTTCACGGCGTCGAGGTCGATCGGGTACGGCCAGGACAGGGTGTCCCGCGCGCGCAGCGGCTCGGCCCCGTACGGGGTGGTGGCGACGCGGTAGACGTAGTGCCGGCGCAGGGCCGAGAACCGGGCGTCGAACGCCGCGGGGACGGCGGTGACGGCGCGGACCCGCACGTCGGGCGGCAGGAACCGGGCGAGCCGGCGGACCAGTCGCGCGGTGTCCACGTCGGCCGCGAGGTCGGCGTGGGCGACCTGGCCGGTGGCGTGCACCCCGGCGTCCGTGCGGCCGGCGACGGTGAGCCCGACCTCGGTGCGCAGGATGCGGCTCAGGGCATCCGTGAGCACCCCGCACACGGTCCGGCGGGTCGGCTGCATCGCCCAGCCGGAGAAGTCCGTGCCGTCGTAGGTGATGTCCAGTCGGAAGCGGGCGAGCCCGCCACCCTCGCGGGTGGCGGGCTCGTCCGGATACTGCGTGGTCACGCGAGTGGACCCCTGGATCAGGCCTTCTCGGTGCCCTTGTCGTCGGCCTTGTCGTCGGCCTTGTCCGCCGCGTCGTCGGCCTTGGCCTCGGCGCCCGCGGACTCCTCGGCGTCGGACGCCGGGGCGGTGGCCGCCTCGGCCTCCTCGATGGCCTCGGTGTCGGTCGGCTGCGGCTGACCCGCCGCGGCCACCGTCTCCTCGGACGGCGTCGCCGACGCCTCGGCGGACTCGGCGGACTCCGCCGACTCCGTCGACTCCGTCGCCTCGGCCGCCGGGGCGGAATGGGTGGTGGCCTGCGAGGCCGCCGCGCGCCGCGCCCGGTTGGCCTCGTCCGTGACGGTCTTCTGCTGGATCAGCTCGATCACGGCCATGGGGGCGTTGTCGCCCTTGCGCGGCAGCGTCTTGGTGATCCGGGTGTAGCCACCGTTGCGGTCCGCGTAGAACGGCCCGATCTCCTCGATGAGGCGGTGGACGACGCCCTTGTCGCGGATGACCTTGAGGATCTCGCGACGGTTGTGCAGGTCGCCCCGCTTGGCCTTGGTGATCAGCCGCTCGGCGTAGGGCCGCAGCCGGCGGGCCTTGGCCTCCGTCGTGGTGATCCGGCCGTGCTGGAACAGCGCGGTCGCCAGGTTGGCCAGGATCAGCCGCTGGTGAGCGGGCGAACCGCCGAGGCGGGGCCCCTTGGTGGGCTGAGGCATGGCTACAACTGCTCCGTTTCTGCGTAGTCCTGGCCGTCGTCGGAGAACGGGTCGGCGTCGTAGCCGCCGGTGTCGCTCCCGTAGTCCGAGGCAGCCGCAGACGGGTCGAACCCGGGCGGGCTGTCCTTGAGCGCCAGGCCGAGGCCGACGAGCTTCATCTTGACCTCGTCGATCGACTTCGCGCCGAAGTTGCGGATGTCCAGCAGGTCCGCCTCGCTGCGCCCGACGAGCTCACCCACGGTGTGGATGCCCTCGCGCTTGAGGCAGTTGTAGGAGCGGACGGTGAGGTCGAGCTCCTCGATCGGCATCGCGAAGGCCGCGATGGTGTCCGCCTCCTGCGGCGACGGACCGATCTCGATGCCCTCGGCGTCGACGTTCAGCTCGCGGGCGAGGCCGAACAGCTCGACGAGGGTCTTGCCGGCGGAGGCCAGCGCGTCCCGCGGGCCGATGCTCGGCTTGGTCTCGACGTCGAGCACGAGCTTGTCGAAGTCCGTGCGCTGCTCGACACGGGTGGCCTCGACCTTGTAGGTCACCTTGAGGACCGGCGAGTAGATCGAGTCGACCGGGATCCGGCCGATCTCGGCGCCGGTGGCCTTGTTCTGCATCGCCGGCACGTAGCCGCGGCCCCGCTCGACGACGAGCTCGACCTCGAGCCGGCCCTTGTCGTTGAGCGTGGCGATGTGCAGGTCCGGGTTGTGCACGGTGACACCGGCCGGCGGGACGATGTCCCCCGCGGTGACCGCGCCCGGGCCCTGCTTGCGCAGGTACATCGTCACCGGCTCGTCCTCCTCGGAGCTGACGACCAGCTCCTTGAGGTTGAGGATGATGTCGGTGACGTCCTCCTTCACCCCCGGCACGGTGGTGAACTCGTGCAGCACGCCGTCGATGCGGATGCTGGTCACCGCCGCCCCCGGGATGGAGGACAGCAGGGTGCGCCGGAGCGAGTTGCCCAGCGTGTAGCCGAAGCCCGGCTCGAGCGGCTCGATGACGAACCGGGAGCGGGTCTCGGTGACCGAGTCCTCGGTCAGGGTGGGGCGCTGAGAGATCAGCACTTCGGTGTCTCCTTCGTGTCCCGCGACACCCACTATTTGATGTCGCAGTGAGCCCCCCGCCCCACTGCAGGGCGGGGGGACGAACAGGAGACCGGCGAGGACTACTTGGAGTAGAGCTCGACGATCAGCTGCTCGGTGACCTGCGTGTCGATCTGCGCGCGCTCGGGCAGCTGGTGCACGAGGATGCGCAGGGTCGACGGGACGACCTGCAGCCACGCCGGGACCGGGCGGTCGCCCTGGGTCTCCTTGGCGATGACGAACGGGTCGAGGTTCAAGCTCTTCGGCTTGACGTCGATGATGTCGTACTGCGAGACGCGGAAGCTGGGGATGTTCACCTTCTGGCCGTTGACCAGGAAGTGCCCGTGGTTCACCAGCTGGCGGGCCATCCGCCGGGTGCGCGCGAGGCCCGCCCGGTAGACGACGTTGTCCAGCCGCGACTCGAGGATGCGGAGCAGCTCGTCACCGGTCTTGCCGGGACGGCGGTGCGCCTCCTCGTAGTACGAGCGGAACTGCTTCTCCAGCACGCCGTAGGCGAAGCGCGCCTTCTGCTTCTCCTGCATCTGCAGGAGGTACTCGGTCTCCTTGATCCGGATCCGGCCGTGCTGGCCGGGCGGGTAGGGACGACGCTCGAACGCCTGATCGCCGCCGACGAGGTCGACCTTCAGCCGGCGGGACTTGCGGGTCATGGGGCCGGTGTAACGAGCCATGTCTGGTTACTCCCTCTCCCCTTAGACCCGGCGCCGCTTGGGCGGGCGGCATCCGTTGTGCGGCTGGGGCGTGACGTCGGAGATCGTGCCCACCTCGAGGCCGGCGGCCTGCAGCGAGCGGATCGCGGTCTCGCGGCCCGAGCCCGGGCCCTTCACGAAGACGTCGACCTTCTTCATGCCGTGCTCGGCCGCCTTGCGGGCGGCGCTCTCGGCGGCCATCTGCGCCGCGAACGGCGTGGACTTGCGGGAGCCCTTGAAGCCGACGTGCCCGGCCGAGGCCCACGCGATCACCGCACCGGTCGGGTCCGTGATGGACACGATGGTGTTGTTGAACGTGCTCTTGATGTGCGCGTGGCCGTGCGCGACGTTCTTCTTCTCCTTGCGGCGGACCTTCTTGGGTCCGGCCGCGCCACGGGTGCGGGGCGGCATTACTTCTTACCTGCCTTCTTCTTGCCCGCCACGGTCTTCTTCGGGCCCTTGCGGCCGCGCGCGTTGGTCTTCGTGCGCTGGCCGCGGACCGGAAGCCCACGACGGTGGCGGATGCCCTGGTAGCACCCGATCTCGATCTTCCGGCGGATGTCGGCCTGCACCTCGCGGCGCAGGTCGCCCTCGACGCGGAAGTTGTTCTCGATGTACTCGCGCAGGGTGGCGAGCTGCTCGTCGGTCAGGTCCTTCGAGCGCAGGTCCACGCTGATGCCCGTGGCGGCCAGGATCTCGAGCGAGCGCGAGCGCCCGATCCCGTAGATGTAGGTCAGTGCGACCTCCATCCGCTTGTCGCGGGGGAGGTCGACACCAGAGAGTCGTGCCATGCGGCTGGTGTCTCCTTGGGTCGTTCCGGGTACTCCCGACGGCCGTCCCCAGTGACTGGCTGGGGCACCGGCCCGGTACCGGAGGTGTCACCGCGCCTCGGGTGGCGCGGCAGGTCCGTCGGGTTCCTCTGTTGAGCTGTGAGCGTCTCCGCGTGAAGCGGGTGATCAGCCCTGGCGCTGCTTGTGGCGCAGGTTCTCGCAGATCACCATGACCCGGCCGTGACGGCGGATCACCTTGCACTTGTCGCAGATCGGCTTGACGCTCGGCTTGACCTTCACGTCAGGCGATCCTTCTGTTGGTCGTCACTTGTAGCGGTAGACGATGCGGCCGCGGGAGAGGTCGTAGGGAGAGAGCTCCACGACCACCCGGTCCTCGGGGAGGATCCGGATGTAGTGCTGCCGCATCTTCCCGCTGATGTGCGCGAGGACCCGGTGCCCGTTCTCCAGCTCCACGCGGAACATCGCGTTCGGCAGGGGTTCGACGACCCGGCCCTCGACCTCGATCGCCCCGTCCTTCTTGGCCATGTCCTCCGCGTTCCGTGACAGGTGACTGTTGTCGGTCGTGCTGTACTGCTGGGTACTGCTGGGGTACTGCTCGTCCTGCTGCAGGCGCACCACGGGGCGGGGACGGGACCGGAGGGTGCGCACGCGCACGAGCGGAACCGGCGCCACACGGCGCGCCGAGGACCCAGTGTACGTGTGCTTTACAGGGCCCGGCACATGGGGTACGCGCGCGGGCGGCTGCAGGCCACGCACCACGGGCCCCGGACGCCCCGCCGCTGTCCGCTTCGCCCGGAATACGGTTGACCTCGACCCCGGTGCAGGTGCTCCAGTATGCCTCGTGAGCACCGGAACGGCACCCGTCCCGCAGCGCCTGCCCCGGCCGCTGCGGCCCTTCCGGCACCGCGACTACTCGATGCTCGCGCTGTCGATGGCGGCGTCGCTGTTCGCCAGCGGGCTGTGGATCGTCGCACTGGTCTACCAGGTCATCGCGCTGGGCGGCGGGCCGTCGGACCTGTCCCTGGTGTCCGCGGCCGCGGCCACCGGGCTGCTGGCGAGCGTCCTGCTGGGCGGGGTGGCGGCCGACCGGGTCTCCCGACGGCTGCTGCTCCGGCTCGTCGAGGCGGTCCGGATCGTGATGGCGGGCCTCGCCGCGACGCTCGCGCTCACCGGCACCCTGCAGCTCTGGCACCTGGCGGTCGTCGCGTTCGTGGTCGGTGCCGCCGAGGCCTTCTTCTACCCGGCGTACTCGGCGATCCTGCCGACGCTGCTGCCGGCCGACGAGCTGCTGGCCGCCAACGGTCTCGAGGGCGTCCTGCGGCCCGTCGCGATGTACGCCGCGGGCCCCGCCCTCGCCGGCGGGCTGGTCGCCGCGTTCGGACCGGGCATCGCGCTCGGCGGCGCCGCCGCCGGGTACGCGCTGGCGCTCCTGCCGCTGCTCGCCATGCGGGTGCCACCGCCCGCGGAGGAGGAGCGGGAGCGCAGCTCGGTCCTCGCCGACCTGCGCGAGGGCTTCGCCTACCTGCTGCGCACCGGCTGGCTCTTCGCCACACTCGCCTTCGCCGTGCTGCTCGTGCTGGTCGTCATCGGCCCGATCGAGGTGCTGCTGCCCTTCGCCGTCCGGGACCAGACGGCGAGCGGGCCGGGCGGGTACGCGCTGGTGCTGGCCGCGTTCGGGCTGGGCGGCGCGGCGGGCTCGCTGATCGCCTCGGCGGGCCGGATGCCGCGCCGGTACCTCACGGTCATGATCCTGCTGTGGGGTGTCGGCGGCGTCCCGCTGGCGGCGATCGGGTTCACCGACCGGCTGTGGGTCATGGGCGCGATCGTCGGCGTGGTCGGGGCGGCGCACGGCGCGGCGATGGTGATCTGGGGGACGCTGCTGCAGCGCCGCGTCCCCTCGCACCTGCTCGGTCGCGTCTCGAGCCTCGACTTCTTCGTGTCGCTCGCGCTGATGCCGGTCTCGACCGCGCTCGCCGGCCCGGTCGGCGAGGCGATCGGCATCCCGCTCACCTTCGCGATCGCCGGCCTCGCCCCCGTACTGCTCGCCGTCGCCGCGGTCGTGGGCTGGCGCCTGCACCGCGACGAGCTGCAGCACCCCCTCGACCCCGCCCCCGAACGGTGAACGGCGCTCTCGCTCATACCTGGTGAGCGAGAACGCCGTTCACCGGAGCCGGTCAGAGGGCCTTGAGCTCCTCGGTGACCTCCGTGACGGACTTCTTGGCGTCGCCGAAGAGCATGCTGGTGCGCTCGGCGTAGAAGAGCGGGTTGTCGATGCCGGCGAAGCCGCTGTTCATCGAGCGCTTGAGCACGATGACGGTGCGGGACTCGTCGACGTTGAGGATCGGCATGCCGTGGATGGGCGAGCTGGGGTCGTTGCGCGCCGCCGGGTTGGTGACGTCGTTGGCCCCGATGACGAGCGTGACGTCCGTGCGGGCGAACTCGCCGTTGATCTCGTCCATCTCCTTGAGGGCGTCGTAGGCGACGTCGGCCTCGGCCAGCAGCACGTTCATGTGCCCCGGCATGCGCCCGGCCACGGGATGGATGGCGTACTTGACCTCCACCCCCTTGGCCTCGAGCAGCGTGGCCATGTCCTTGACCGCGTGCTGGGCCTGCGCGACCGCCATCCCGTACCCCGGGACCACGATCACCTGGGAGGCGTAGGCCATCTGGATCGCCGCGTCCGCGGCCGAGGTCGACTTCACGGTCCGGTCCACGCCGTCGTCCGACGCCGCCACGCCCGTGCCGCCGAACCCGCCGGCCACGATGGCCGGGATGGTCCGGTTCATCGCCACGGCCATCTGGTTGGTCAGGATCGAACCGGATGCGCCGACGATCATGCCGGCGACGATCATCGCCGTGTTGTCCAGCGCGAGCCCGGCGGCCGCGGCCGAGAGCCCGGTCAGGGCATTGAGCAGCGAGATCACCACGGGCATGTCGGCGCCGCCGATCGGCAGCACCACCATCACGCCGAGCGCGGCGGCCAGCAGCAGGACCAGGACGATCCACAGCTCGGACGCCCCGCCCAGCCCGGCGACCACCGCGCAGACGGCCGCGGCGACCAGCAGCAGGACGTTGATCGCCTGCTGCGCCCGGCCCAGCCCCATCGGGCGGCCCGGCAGGATCTCCTGCAGCTTGCCGAAGGCGATCAGCGAGCCCCAGAACGACACCGAGCCGACGATCGCCGCGAACAGCGAGGCGACGACGACGTAGGTCGCGGTGTCGAGGAAGCCGCCGGACGTGCGGAACTCCGACCAGGCGATGAGCGCGACCGCGCCGCCGCCGACGCCGTTGAACAGCGCCACCATCTGCGGCATCGCGGTCATCTTCACCCGGCGCGCCGAGGGCACGCCCAGCGCCGCGCCCACGACCAGGCCGACCACGATCAGGATCCAGTTGTGGTGCACCCGCAGCAGCGTCGCGACGACCGCGATCAGCATGCCGACCGCGGCGATCTTGTTGCCGCGCACCGCCGTCTTCGGCCCGGTCAGGCCCATCAGGCCGTAGATGAACAGCGCGAACGCGACGATGTAGAGGATCGGGACGAGGACGTCCAGGACCGCGGCGTCCATCAGCGCTTCACCTGACCGTCGGCGCTCTGCTCCGCGTCGGCGCTGACCTTCTCGGCGGGCTTGGCCTTGAACATCCCCAGCATCCGGTCGGTGACCAGGAAACCACCGACGACGTTGATCGTGCCGAAGACGATCGCGACGACGAGGATGATCGCGTCGAGCACCGACGGGTTCTCCAGCTCGCCGAGCACGATCAGCCCGCCGAGCAGCACGATCCCGTGGATCGCGTTCGTGCCGGACATCAGCGGCGTGTGCAGCGTGTTCGGCACCTTCGAGATGACCGCGAACCCGACGAACCCGGCCAGCACCAGGATCGCGATGTTCGCCAGCAGGGACCCGCTCTGCATCAGGACTCCCCCTCCTGGTCGGCGTCCCGGGTCACGCAGGACTTCGCCAGGACCTCGTCCGACCAGTCCGGCGCGACCGCGCCGTCGTCGTCGAGCATGAGCTCGAGCAGGGCCGAGACGTTGCGGGCGTAGAGCTCCGACGCGTGCTCGGGCATCCCGGCCGGCAGGTTCAGCGGCGAGGCGATGGTGACGTCGTGCTTGACGACGACCTCGCCCGGCTCGGTCAGCTCGCAGTTGCCGCCGGTCTCCCCCGCCAGGTCGACGACGACGCTGCCCGGCTTCATCCCCTCCACGGCCTTCGCGGTGACCAGGGTCGGGGCCGTGCGCCCGGGCACCAGCGCCGTGGTGATCACGACGTCGAACCCGGTGATGGCCTCCTCGAGGCGCTTCTGCTGCTCGGCCCGCTCGTCCTCGGTCAGCTCGCGGGCGTAGCCGCCCTCGCCGGCCGCGTCGATGCCGAGGTCCAGCCACTGCGCGCCGAGCGAGCGCACCTGGTCGGCCACCTCGGGCCGCACGTCGTAGCCGGTCGTGCGGGCGCCGAGCCGCTTCGCCGTGGCCAACGCCTGCAGCCCCGCCACGCCGACACCGAGCACCAGCGCGGTCGCGGGCTTCACCGTGCCCGCCGCGGTGGTGAGCATCGGGAAGAACCGCGTCGAGCGCTCCGCCGCGAGCAGCACCGCCTTGTACCCGGCCACGTTCGCCTGCGAGGACAGCGCGTCCATCGACTGCGCCCGCGAGATCCGTGGGATCGACTCCATCGCGAACGCCGTGACTCCGGCCTCGCGCAGCGCGGAGGTCGTGTCCGACGACGTCAGCGGGGCCAGGAAGCCGATCCACGTCGAGCCCGACCTGACCCGCCCGATCTCCTCGGCGGTAGGCGGGGCCACCTTCACCACCACGTCGCACGACCACGGGTCGCCGACCGTCGCGCCCGCGTCGACGTACAGCTGGTCCGGGATCAGGGCACCCAGCCCGGCGCCCGACTCGACGACCACGGACACGTTCTTCGACCGGAGTCGTTCCACGACCTTCGGCACCAGCGCGACGCGACGCTCGCCGGAGCCCGACTCGCGGGGCACGCCCACGGTCGCTCCCGGAGGCCGCTGCGCTGCGGCATCAGCACTCATGCGTGGAACGTAGACCAGCCGGGCGCCGGGAGGCCCTCTCCGGATCAATCCGAGACCCTGCCCGACCGGACGGTTCCGGCCGGGCGGGACCGCCGGGGGCGTCAGGCGGGGAGGGTGAGGACGGCGTGCCCGTCCTCGGTGACGGCGACGGTGTGCTCCCAGTGCACGGCCCGCCCGCCGTTCTCGGTGACGACGGTCCAGCCGTCGTCGAGCTCGCGGGTCTCGGGGTCGCCCGCGGTGAGCATCGGCTCGATCGCCAGGGCCATGCCCGGACGCAGCTTCGGGCCGTGCCCGGGCTCGCCGTGGTTGGGCAGGAACGGGTCCATGTGCATCGACGTGCCGATGCCGTGGCCGCCGTACTCAGCGACGATCCCGTAGTCCGCCCGGTCCGCGGTCGCGGCGGCCCGGCAGGCCTCCTGGATCGCGTACGAGATGTCGGTGAGCCGGGCTCCCGGGCGCACGACCTCGATCCCCGCCCACATCGCGCCCTCGCAGGCCTTCGACAGCGCGAGGTCCGCGGCGGACACCTCCCCGACGGCCAGCGTGACGGCGGAGTCGCCGTGCCAGCCGTCGAGGATCGCGCCGCAGTCCACGGAGACCAGATCCCCGTCGGCCAGCACCTGGGCCGGCGACGGGATGCCGTGGACGATCTGTTCGTTCACCGACGCGCAGATGCTCGCCGGGAACCCGTGGTAGCCCTGGAAGGAGGGGACGGCGCCGGCGTCGCGGATGACCTGCTCCGCCAGCGCGTCCAGCTCCGCCGTGGAGACCCCCGGCTTGGCGAGGTCGGCGACCGCCGCCAGCGCGGCGGCCACCACGGCTCCCGCCGCCCGCATGGCCTCGATCTCGGCCGGACTCTTGAGCTCGATGTCGCGCCCCCGAAGCCGTGCGATCGCGCCGCGCACGCCGCCCTTCCTGCCGGTCATGCGGGCCTCCTGTCGATGGGTCCTACTTGCGTGCCTCGAGGGCGGTGGTCACCCGGTCCGTGATCTCGGGGACCTCGCCGACCGCGTCGACCGTGACGAGCCGGTCGGCGTAGTACCGCAGCAGCGGCGCCGTCTCGTCCCGGTACACCTGCTGGCGGTTGCGGATGACCTCTTCGTTGTCGTCCGACCGGCCGCGGCCGAGCAGCCGCTGCACGACGACCTCGTCGTCCACCTGGAACTCGACGACGGCGTCGAGCTCGACACCGTACTCGGCCAGGATCCCGGCCAGCGCGTCCGCCTGCGGGACGGTCCGCGGGAAGCCGTCGAGGATGAAGCCCTTCGCGGCGTCGGGGTCCGCGAGGCGGTCCTTCACCATCGCGACGGTGACCGAGTCCGGCACGAGGTTGCCGGCGTCCATGTACGACCTGGCCTCGAGGCCGAGCGGCGTCTCGTCCTTCAGGTTCGCCCGGAACAGGTCTCCCGTCGAGATGTGGGGGATGTCCAGCTGCTGGGCCAGGCGCTCGGCCTGCGTCCCCTTACCCGCGCCCGGCGGACCGACAAGAACGAGTCGCACTTGGAACCCGACCTCCCTGCTCTCTTCTGCTCTGCCGCCTGTCCTGGCGACGAACGAGGTGATCCTCGACGGGACCGTCGGGCTCAGGGGCCCGCTCGCCGAGGCGTCGATACTGCATCTTCGACGGCCCGTCGAACAAGGCCCCTACCCCGACTCTAACGCAGGAAACCTTCGTAGTTCCGCTGCATCAGCTGGCTCTCGATCTGCTTCACGGTGTCCAGCCCGACCCCGACCATGATCAGTACGGCGGTGCCGCCGAAGGGGAAGTTCTGGTTCTGCCCGCTGCCCGTGACGCCGAGGAAGAAGTTCGGCAGGACGGCGATGATGCCCAGGTAGAGCGATCCCGGCAGGGTGATGCGGCTGAGCACGAAGTTCAGGTACTCGGCGGTCGGCCGGCCCGGCCGGATGCCCGGGATGAAGCCGCCGAACTTCTTCATCTCGTCGGCCCGTTCCTCCGGGTTGAAGGTGATACCGACGTAGAAGTACGTGAAGAAGATGATGAGCGCGACGTACAGGGTGATGTGCAGCCAGTTGGACTGGTCGACCAGGTAGGTCTGGACGAACTGCTGGAAGGCGCCGCCCTCGTTGCCGAGCAGCCGGGACACCAGGTCCGGCAGGTACAGCAGCGAGCTGCCGAAGATGACCGGGATGACGCCGGCCTGGTTCACCTTGAGCGGCAGGTACGTGGACGTGCCGCCGTACATCCGGCGCCCGACCATCCGCTTGGCGTACTGCACCGGGATCCGGCGCTGGCCCTGCTCGACGAACACGACGCTGACGATGATGGCCAGGCCGAACACGCAGACGGCCGCGAACGCCAGCGGGCCGGCGTTGTCGAGGATGTTCTTGCCCTCGGCGGGGATGCGGTGCGCGATCGAGGCGAAGATCAGCAACGACATACCGTTGCCGATGCCCTTCTCCGTGACCTGCTCACCCAGCCACATGACGACCGAGGTGCCCGCCGTCATGACGATGACGATGATCGCGAGCGAGAAGACGGTCGAGTCCGGGATGATCGGCCGGTCGCAGTTGCCGAGCAACGCGCCACGGTCGGCCAGCGCCACGATCCCGGTGGCCTGCAGGATCGCCAGCGCGATCGTGAGGTAGCGGGTGTACTGCGTGAGCTTGGCCTGCCCGGACTGGCCCTCCTTCTTCAGCACCTCGAACCGCGGGATGACCACGGTGAGCAGCTGGATGATGATCGACGCCGTGATGTACGGCATGATCCCGAGGGCCAGGATCGACAGCTGCAGGAGCGCGCCGCCGGAGAACAGGTTGATGAGCGAGTAGATGCCCGCGTTGTCGCTGCCCTCGACCTGCCGGATGCACTCCTGCACGTTCGGGTAGGACACGCCGGGCGACGGGATGTTCGCCCCGAGCCGGTAGACGGCCACGACCCCGAGGGTGAAGAGGATCTTCTTCCGGAGATCCGGGGTCGTGAGGGCCGCCCGGAAAGCGCTGAGCACCTCGGTGATCCTCCTGGTCTGCTGCCCGCACGGTCCGTGCGTCGCGACGGCCTGGGCGAAAGACGACTCTAACAGCGACGACGCCGCCCGCTCGGCCGCCCCTCGACGGGGGCGGGCCGCTCGGACGGCGTCGCCGGGTGAAGCCCTGTCTCGGACAGGTCAGAGCTCGGTGGCGGTGCCACCCGCGGCCGCGATCTTCTCCTTGGCGGAGCCGGAGAAGGCGTGGGCGCTGACGGTGAGCGTGACACCGTCGAGGTCCCCGTTGCCGAGGACCTTGACCGGCTGGCCCTTGCGGACCGCACCGGCCTCGACGAGCTCGGCCGGGCCGACCTCGCCGCCCTGCGGGAAGAGGGCCGCCAGGTCGCCGACGTTCACGACCTGGTACTCGGTCCGGAACCGGTTCTTGAAGCCCTTGAGCTTGGGCAGCCGCATGTGCAGCGGCATCTGCCCGCCCTCGAAGGCCGGGGACACGGTCTTGCGGGCCTTGGTGCCCTTGGTACCGCGACCGGCGGTCTTGCCCTTGCTGCCCTCACCGCGACCGACGCGGGTCTTGGCGGTCTTGGCGCCGGGCGCCGGGCGCAGGTGGTGAACCTTGATCGTCTCGCTCATCAGGACTTCACCTCCTCGACCGTCACCAGGTGACGGACCGTGTTGATCATCCCGCGGACCTGCGTGGTGTCCGGCCACTCCTGGGACTGGCGGATCTTGCGCAGGCCGAGGGCCTTGAGAGTCTCACGCTGGTTGCGCTGCCCGCCGATGGCGGACTTGACCTGGGTGACGATCAGCTTCTTGTCGGCCATCACGCCCTCGCAGCCTGGGCCGCCTCGGCCCGAGCCCGCAGCATGGAGGCCGGCGCGACGTCCTCGAGGGGCAGGCCGCGGCGGGCCGCGACCTCCTCCGGGCGCTGGATCTGCTTCAGCGCGTCCACCGTGGCGTGCACGATGTTGATCGCGTTGTCGCTGCCCAGCGACTTCGACAGGACGTCGTGGATGCCGGCGCACTCCAGGACGGCGCGCACCGGGCCACCGGCGATGACACCGGTACCGGGGCTGGCCGGGCGGAGCAGGACGACGCCCGCGGCCGCCTCACCCTGGACACGGTGCACGATCGTGCCGCCGATGCGGGGGACGCGGAAGAAGTTCTTCTTCGCCTCCTCGACACCCTTGGCGATCGCGGCCGGCACCTCCTTGGCCTTGCCGTAGCCCACGCCGACCAGGCCGTCGCCGTCGCCGACGATCATGAGGGCGGTGAAGCTGAAGCGACGACCACCCTTCACGACCTTGGCCACGCGGTTGATCGTGACGAGTCGCTCGATGTACGGGGTCTTGTCCTGGGCCGCCCCGCCACGGCCACCGTCGCGGCGGTCCCGGCGGTCGTTACCGCCCGGGCCACCGCCTTCGCGCCGCGTACGTCCCGGCATCAGACGGTCCCTTCCATCATGTTGGTGTCCATCAGAACTTCAGGCCTCCCTCGCGGGCGGCGTCGGCCAGCGCCGCGATCCGGCCGTGGTAGCCGAAACCACCGTGGTCGAAGACGACCGCCTCGACACCGGCGGCCTTGGCCCGGTCGGCGATGAGCTCGCCGACCTTGGCGGCCTTGGCCTTCTTGTCGCCCTCCACCGAGCGCACGTCCGCGTCGAGCGACGAGGCGGCGGCCAGCGTGTGGCCCGCGACGTCGTCGATCAGCTGCACGTGCACGTGGCGCGAGGAGCGCTTGACCGCCAGCCGCGGACGCGCCGGCGTCCCGCTGATCTTCTTGCGCAGCCGGGCGTGCCGGCGGGCCAGCCCCTTGCGGCGGGTGGCGGACACCCGCGAGGCGGTGCGCTTCTTCGCGTTCGCAGAAATCGTGTCGGCCATGGCTTACTTACCCGTCTTCCCGACCTTGCGGCGGACGTTCTCGCCGGCGTACCGCACACCCTTGCCCTTGTAGGGCTCCGGCTTGCGGATCTTGCGGATGTTCGCCGCGGTCTCGCCCACCAGCTGCTTGTCGATGCCGCTCACCGAGAACTTGGTGGGCGACTCGACGGCGAAGGTGATGCCCTCCGGCGCCTGGACCACGACGGGGTGGCTGAACCCGAGCGCGAACTCGAGCGAGGAGCCCTTGAGCGCGACGCGGTAACCGACGCCGACGATCTCGAGCTTCTTCTCGTAGCCCTTGGTGACGCCCTCGACGAGGTTGTTCACCAGGGTGCGGGACAGGCCGTGGTAGGCCTTGGTCTTCCGCTCGTCGTCCGGCCGCTTGACCAGGACCGCGCCGTCGTCGCCGCGCTCGACCGTGATCGGCGCGATGACGGTGTGCGACAGGGTGCCCTTCGGGCCCTTGACGGTGACGGTGCGGCCGTCGATGGTCACGTCGACCCCGGACGGAACGGTGATCGGCAGCTTCCCGATGCGGGACATCGCTCTACTCCCTTCTCACCAGACGTAGGCGAGGACTTCCCCGCCCACGCCGCTCCGGTAGGCCTGCTTGTCCGTGAGGAGGCCCTGGCTGGTCGAGATGACCGCGATGCCCAGGCCGCCGAGGACGCGCGGCAGGTTGGTCGACTTCGCGTAGACCCGGAGGCCCGGCTTCGAGACCCGGCGCAGGCCGGCGATGCTGCGCTCGCGGTTGCGCCCGTACTTGAGCTCGATCACCAGGGACTTGCCGACCTCGGCGTCCTCGGTGTGGTGGCTCGCGATGTAGCCCTCCTTCTGCAGGATCTCCGCAATGGCGACCTTCAGCTTGGAGTGCGGCATCACGACCTGGTCGTGATAGGCCGAGTTCGCGTTCCGCAGACGCGTGAGCATGTCTGCGATCGGATCGGTCATCGTCATGGTGTGGTGTCTCTTTCCCGCCGTGGTTCCCCCCGGCTCTCCGGGGGGCCTACGGCGAACGAAACGACAGCTGGTGCTCTTACCAGCTGCTCTTGCTGACGCCCGGCAGCTCGCCGGCGTGCGCCATCTCGCGGACGCACACGCGGCAGAGGCCGAACTTGCGCAGGACCGCGCGCGGACGCCCGCACTTCTGGCAGCGGGTGTAGCCGCGGACCTTGAACTTGGGGGTCTTCTCCGCCTTGATGCGAAGCGCCTTCTTCGCCATCTCTCAGTTCTCCTTGAAGGGGAAGCCGAGCTGGCGCAGGAGCGCCCGGCCTTCCTCGTCCGTGGTCGCGGTGGTCACGACGGTGATGTCCATGCCCCGCGGCCGGTCGATCGAGTCCGGGTCGATCTCGTGGAACATGGACTGCTCCGTGAGACCGAACGTGTAGTTGCCACGCCCGTCGAACTGGTTCGGCGAGAGGCCGCGGAAGTCGCGGATACGCGGCAGCGCGATCGTCAGCAGCCGGTCCAGGAACTCCCACATCCGGTCGTTGCGCAGGGTGACCTTCGCGCCGATCGGCATGCCCTCGCGCAGCTTGAACTGCGCGATGGACTTGGTGGCCCGCCGGACCTGCGGCTTCTGGCCGGTGATGGTGGCCAGGTCCCGCACGGCGCCGTCGATCAGCTTCGAGTCACGGGCGGCGTCGCCGACACCCATGTTCACGACGACCTTGACGACGCCGGGGATCTGCATGACGTTGCCGTAGGAGAACTGCTTCTGCAGCTCGCCCTTGATCTCGTCGACGTAGCGCTGCTTGAGGCGCGGGTTGACCTTCTCCGTGGTGGTCATCAGATCTCCTTCCCCGACTTGCGGGAGATCCGGACGCGCCTGGCCTTGCCGCCGTCCTCGGACTCGACGAGCTTCTTGCCGATGCGCGTCGGCTTGCCGTCGGAGTCGACGACCATCACGTTCGAGACGTGGATGGGCGCCTCCTGGGTGACGATCCCGCCGGACTGCGCGCCCCGCTGGTTCTGGCTCACCCGCGTGTGCTTCTTGATGCGGTTCACGCCCTCGACGAGGACGCGGTCGCGGTCCGGGTAGGCCTGGATGACCTTGCCCTTCGCGCCCTTGTCCTTGCCGGCGATGACGAGGACCGTGTCGCCCTTCTTGACCTTCATGCTCTAGAGCACCTCCGGGGCGAGGGAGATGATCTTCATGAACCGGCGGTCGCGGAGCTCGCGACCGACCGGGCCGAAGATGCGGGTCCCCCGCGGCTCGCCGTTGTCCTTGATCAGGACGGCGGCGTTCTCGTCGAACCGGATGTAGCTGCCGTCCGGACGGCGCTTCTCCTTCACCGTGCGCACGATGACGGCCTTGACGACGTCACCGCGCTTCACGCCGGCCGCGGGGATCGCGTCCTTGACGGTGGCGACGATGGTGTCGCCGATCCCCGCGTAGCGCCGCGCCGAACCGCCCAGCACCCGGATGCACAGGATCTCCTTGGCACCGGTGTTGTCGGCGACGCGCAGCCGCGACTCCTGCTGGATCACTTCGCCTTCTCCAGGATCTCGACCAGCCGCCACCGCTTGGTGGCGGACAGCGGCCGGGTCTCCATCAGCCGGACGCGGTCGCCGACGCCGGCCGTGTTGGCCTCGTCGTGCGCCTTGACCTTGCTGGTCCGCCGGATGACCTTGCCGTACAGCGGGTGCTTCACGCGGTCCTCGAGGGTGACCACGATGGTCTTGTCCATCTTGTCGGACACGACCAGGCCCTCGCGGACCTTCCGCTCCCCGCGCTGCTCCTGAGTCTTCTCGCTCATGCCGCGCCCTCGTTGTCGCTCGGGGCGGCCGAGAGGCCCAGCTCGCGCTCGCGCATGACCGTGTAGATCCGCGCGATGTCGTGCCGGACGGTACGCAGCCGCCGGTTGTTGTCCAGCTGCCCGGTCGCCATCTGGAAGCGGAGGTTGAACAGCTCCTCCTTGGCCTCCTTGACCCGCAGCACGAGCTCCTCGTCGGTCAGCTCACGCAGCTCGGCAGCAGTGGTGGCCGCCATCAGATGTCACCACCCTCACGGGTCACGATCCGGCACTTCATGGGCAGCTTGTGGATGGCCCGGCGCAGGGCCTCACGCGCGGTGGCCTCGTTCGGGTAGCTCATCTCGAAGAGCACCCGGCCGGGCTTCACGTTGGTCACCCACTTCTCGGGGGAGCCCTTACCGGAACCCATGCGGGTCTCGGCGGGCTTCTTGGTCAGCGGGCGGTCCGGGAAGACGTTGATCCACACCTTGCCGCCACGGCGGATGTGCCGGTTGATCGCGATACGCGCCGACTCGATCTGCCGGTTGGTGACGTAGGCGGGCTCCAGCGCCTGGATCCCGAAGTCGCCGAACGTGACCCGGGTGCCACCGGTCGACATCCCCGTCCGGTGCGGACGGTGCTGCTTGCGGTGCTTCACCTTGCGGGGGATCAGCATGGCTCAGTTCTCCCCGTTGCTAGAGGCCGGGGCCTCCGACGGCGCTGCGGTCGCGGTGGCGGTGCCACCCGACTGCTCGGCGGCGGCGCGCCCGGCGTCGGTGCTGGTCGCGGTCGTGCCCGAGGCCCCGGAACGACGGCGGGCCGGACGCTCGCGGCGCGGGCCACGGCCCGGCGCCTCGGCGGCGGGGGCGTTCTCCCGGCGGCCGCCGACGACGTCGCCCTTGTAGATCCAGACCTTCACGCCGATGCGGCCGAAGGTCGTGCGGGCCTCGAACAGGCCGTAGTCGATGTCCGCGCGCAGCGTGTGCAGCGGGACGCGACCCTCGCGGTAGAACTCCGAGCGCGACATCTCCGCGCCGCCGAGGCGACCGGAGCACTGCACCCGGATGCCCTTCACCTGCGGCGAGCGCATGGCCGACTGGATGGCCTTGCGCATCGCGCGGCGGAAGGCCACACGGTTGGACAGCTGCTCGGCGACGCCCTGCGCCACGAGCTGCGCGTCCGACTCGGAGTTCTTGACCTCGAGGATGTTGAGCTGGACCTGCTTCTTGGTCAGCTTCTCGAGGTTGCCGCGGATGCGGTCGGCCTCGGCGCCGCGGCGGCCGATCACGATGCCCGGGCGGGCGGTGTGGATGTCCACCCGCACGCGGTCCCGGGTCCGCTCGATCTCGACCTTGGAGATGCCGGCCCGCTCCATGCCCTTGGAGAGCATGCGGCGGATCTCGACGTCCTCCTTCACGTACTCCGCGTACTGCTTGTCGGCGTACCAGCGCGACTTCCAGTCCGTGGTGATGCCCAGGCGGAAGCCGTGCGGGTTGATCTTCTGCCCCATCAGCGGGCCCTCCCCTTCGCACCACGACGGCCGGCCTTCTGCGGGGCGGACTCGACCTCGATGGTGATGTGGCTCGTCCGCTTGCGGATCCGGTACGCGCGGCCCTGGGCCCGCGGCCGGATGCGCTTGAGCGTCGGCCCCTCGTCGACCATGGCGACGGCGACCACGAGGGTCTCCGGGTCCATGTCGAAGTTGTTCTCGGCGTTGGCCGCGGCGCTCGCCACGACCTTGGCCACCGGCTCCGCGGCGGCCTGCGGCGAGTACCGCAGGATCGCCAGGGCCTCGCTCACCGGCAGGCCGCGGACAAGGTCCACGACGCGCCGGCACTTGGTCGGCGACATGCGCACGAACCGGGCCTTCGCCAGCGCTCGAGCGGGCTCGAGCGCGGCGTCGGCGGTGCTGCTGGCTGTGTCAGCCATTTACTCCCACCTCTCCTTGGTCGCTACTCGGTCCGCCTCAGCGCCTGCGCGCCTTGCGGTCGTCCTTGATGTGGCCACGGAACGTGCGGGTGGGAGCGAACTCCCCCAGCTTGTGGCCGACCATCGAGTCGGACACGAAGACCGGCACGTGCTTGCGGCCGTCGTGCACCGCGATCGTGTGGCCGATCATGTCCGGGATGATGGTGGACCGTCGGGACCAGGTCCGGATGACGGTCTTCTTGCCGGACTCGTTGAGGGCGTCCACCTTCTTGAGCAGGTGGTCGTCCACGAAGGGGCCCTTCTTCAGGCTGCGCGGCATCTCTTACCTCCCTGCTCAGCGCTTCTTGCCGGTACGGCGCCGGCGGACGATCAACTTGTCGGACGGCTTGGTGCGGCGGGTGCGGCCCTCGGGCTTGCCCGCGGGGTTGACCGGGTGGCGACCACCGGAGGTCTTGCCCTCACCACCACCGTGCGGGTGGTCGACCGGGTTCATGGCGACACCGCGGACGGTCGGGCGCTTGCCCTTCCACCGCATGCGGCCGGCCTTGCCCCAGTTGATGTTGGAGTGCTCGGCGTTGCCCACCTCGCCGACGGTGGCGCGGCAGCGCACGTCGACGTTGCGGATCTCGCCGGACGGCATGCGCAGCTGCGCGTACGGGCCGTCCTTCGCCACCAGCTGCACGCTCGAGCCGGCGGAGCGGGCGATCTTCGCGCCGCCACCGGGGCGGAGCTCGATCGCGTGCACCACGGTGCCGGTCGGGATGTTGCGCAGCGGCAGGTTGTTGCCGACCTTGATGTCGGCCTTCGGGCCTGCCTCGACCTTGTCGCCCTGCTTCAGGCGGGCGGGCGCGATGATGTAGCGCTTCTCGCCGTCCGCGTAGTGCAGCAGCGCGATGCGGGACGTCCGGTT
Organism: Pseudonocardia sp. NPDC049154; assembly: GCF_040648315.1. Classification (NCBI taxonomy): domain Bacteria; kingdom Bacillati; phylum Actinomycetota; class Actinomycetes; order Pseudonocardiales; family Pseudonocardiaceae; genus Pseudonocardia; species Pseudonocardia sp. NPDC049154. The sequence goes on along the minus strand of NZ_JBEZDN010000028.1, from coordinate 23,021 downwards.
GGGGTCGTACTCGATGTGCGCGACCGTGGCCGGGATGCCGTCCTTGTCGTTCCGCCGGAAGTCGATCAGGCGGTACGCACGCTTGTGGCCGCCGCCCTGGTGGCGGGTGGTGACCTTGCCGTGCGCGTTGCGGCCGCCCTTGCTGTGCAGCGGACGGATCAGCGACTTCTCCGGCGTGGACCGGGTGATCTCCGCGAAGTCGGAGACGCTGGAACCGCGGCGGCCGGGAGTCGTCGGCTTGTACTTACGGATACCCATGGGTCAGCTCGCTCCCTCAGCTCGCCCGGGCACCGAAGACGTCGATGTCCTTGCTCTCCGCGGAGAGCGTGACGATCGCGCGCTTGGTGTCCTTGCGCTTGCCGTAGCCGGTGCGGGAGCGCTTGCGCTTCCCGGGGCGGTTCAGCGTGTTGACGCTGACGACCTTGACCCCGAACACCTGCTCCACGGCGATCTTGATCTGGGTCTTGTTCGCGTCGGGGTGGACCAGGAAGGTGTACTGCTTCTCGTCGAGCAGCGAGTAGCTCTTCTCGGACACCACCGGCGCGAGCAGGATGTCGCGCGGGTCGGGGATCACTTCGCAGCCTCCTCGGCACGCTTCGTCTTGACGGCGATGGGGCCGGCGAGGAACGCGTCGAGCGAGGCCTGCGTGAACACGACCGCGTCGTTGACCAGCACGTCGTAGGTGTTCAGCTGGTCGGGCGCGATGAGGTGCACCTGCGGCAGGTTGCGCAGGCTCAGCAGGTTCACCGTGTCGTCCCGGTCGACCACCGCGAGCACGCGGGTGTCGGCGCCGGCGACGGCCTCGATGGCCTGGCGGGCGGACTTCGTCGAGGGGGTGTCCCCGTCGACGAGACCCGAGACGACGTGGACGAGGCCGGCGCGGGCCCGGTCCGACAGCGCGCCACGCAGGGCGGCGGCCTTCATCTTCTTCGGGGTCCGCTGGCTGTAGTCGCGCGGCGTCGGGCCGTGGACCGTGCCACCGCCGGCGAACTGCGGCGCGCGGGTCGAGCCCTGGCGGGCGCGGCCGGTGCCCTTCTGGCGGTACGGCTTCTTGCCGCCGCCACGGACCTCGCCGCGGGTCTTCGTGTCGTGCGTGCCCTGGCGGGCCGCGGCCTGCTGGGCCACGACGACCTGGTGCATCAGCGGCACGTTCGCGGTCACGTCGAAGACGTGGTCCGGGAGCTCGACGCTGCCGGCCTTGGTGCCCGCGGCGTCCTTGACGTCGACGGTGCTCACTTCGCACCACCCTTCGCGGCGCTCTTCACCACGACGAGGCCGCCGCGGGGGCCGGGGACGGCACCCTTGATCAGCAGCAGGCCGCGCTCGGCGTCGACGCGGTGGATCTTCAGGTTCTGCGTGGTCTGGCGGGCGACACCCATGCGGCCGGCCATGCGCAGGCCCTTGAACACGCGGCCCGGGGTGGCGCAGCCGCCGATGGAGCCCGGGGAGCGGTGCTTGCGCTGGGTACCGTGCGAGGCGCCCAGACCGCCGAAGCCGTGCCGCTTCATGACACCCGCGGTGCCCTTGCCCTTGGTGGTGCCGACCACGTCGACGACCGCGCCGGTCTCGAAGGCCTCGGCAGTGATCTCCTGGCCGAGCTCGTAGGTCGCGGCGTCCGTGGTGCGCAGCTCGACGGTGAAGCGCCGCGGGGTCACGCCGGCCTTGGCGAAGTGCCCGGTCTCCGGCTTGTTGACCTTGCGCGGGTCGATGGCACCGAAGGCGAGCTGGACCGCCTCGTACCCGTCCTTGTCCTGCGAGCGGATCTGGGTCACGACGTTCGGCCCGGCCTGGACCACGGTGACCGGAACCACGCGGTTGTTCTCGTCGAATACCTGGGTCATCCCGAGCTTGCGCCCCAGGATCCCGGTGATCTGCCTGTCGCTCATCGGTGCCCTACTGGATGTTGACGTCGACGCTGGCCGGCAGGTCGATGCGCATGAGCGCGTCGACCGTCTTCGGCGTCGGGTCGAGGATGTCGATCAGCCGCTTGTGCGTGCGCATCTCGAAGTGCTCGCGCGAGTCCTTGTACTTGTGCGGCGAGCGGATGACGCAGTACACGTTCTTCTCGGTCGGCAGCGGCACAGGACCGACGACACGGGCACCGGTACGCGTCACCGTCTCCACGATCTTGCGAGCAGACGCGTCGATTGCCTCGTGGTCGTAGGCCTTGAGCCTGATGCGGATCTTCTGTCCCGCCATGGTCGTGGGTCGTCCTCTTCTTCCTGCCGCTGCTTCACGGTGTCTCCGGGTGTCCCGCCCCGAGGGGAGCCCCGACCAGTACTACGTCGCACCACCGGCACCGACGCGCGCGAGCCGCTGCGGCTCGGGCATCCGATGCGGACCGGGCGTCCGCGCTCTGTTCAGGTCTCACCCTCTGGGCTCCGGTCCACGAGGTCGGGCGTGTCGCCCTGCTACCCGCATACCGGTCCCCGGGTCACCGCTTCCCCCCAGGGGGTCGCTTGTCGATCCGGGGTCGGCGCTTCCGACGACTCACGGAGTTCCGGGAACTCCCGGCTTCCGTGTGCCCGCCGTCCGCGCGCAACCCGTCAAGGATGCCACACCGGTTCGTGCGGCCCTCGACCGGGGTGGGGGGGGGGGGGGGGCCGAGGGGGCCACCGCCGGCCCGCGGGTCTGGGTGGTTTGTGTTTTTTGAGTCGGGCGGCGCGGGCGCCACCCCACCCC
>NZ_JBEZDN010000028.1:0-20329 GCF_040648315.1 Pseudonocardia sp. NPDC049154 | reverse complement strand
TTCGGTGGGCCCGCCGTCCGCGCCCAACCGGTCATGGTTGCCACCGGGGTTGGGGGGCCCCTCGCGGGGGGGGGGCCCCGGGCACAACGGGGGCCCCGGGCCCGCGGAAGGGTCTTACTTGTTGATCTTGGTGACCTGGCCGGCGCCGACGGTCCGACCACCCTCGCGGATGGCGAACTGCAGGCCCTCCTCCATGGCGATCGGCTGGATCAGCTGAACGCTCATGGTGGTGTTGTCACCCGGCATGACCATCTCGGTGCCCTGCGGGAGGGTCACCACGCCGGTCACGTCCGTCGTCCGGAAGTAGAACTGCGGACGGTAGTTGTTGAAGAACGGCGTGTGCCGGCCACCCTCGTCCTTGCCCAGGATGTAGACCTGGCCCTCGAACTCGGTGTGCGGGGTGATGGAGCCCGGCTTCACGACGACCTGGCCGCGCTCGACGTCCTCGCGCTTGATGCCGCGGAGCAGCAGGCCGACGTTCTCGCCCGCGCGACCCTCGTCGAGGATCTTGCGGAACATCTCGACACCGGTGACGGTGGTCGAGGTCGACTTCTCGCGGATGCCGACGATCTCGACGGTCTCGTTGACCTTCACGATGCCGCGCTCGATACGGCCGGTGACGACCGTGCCGCGACCGGTGATCGTGAAGACGTCCTCGACCGGCATGAGGAACGGCTTGTCGGTGTCGCGCTCCGGCTCCGGGATCGCCTCGTCGACGGCGTCCATCAGCTCGAGGAGCTTGGCGCCCCACTCGGCGTCGCCCTCGAGGGCCTTGAGCGCCGAGACGCGGACGATCGGGAGGTCGTCGCCCGGGTACTCCTGCGAGGACAGGAGCTCACGGACCTCGAGCTCGACGAGCTCGAGGATCTCCTCGTCGTCGACCATGTCGGCCTTGTTCAGCGCGACCACGATGTAGGGCACGCCGACCTGACGGGCGAGCAGCACGTGCTCACGCGTCTGCGGCATCGGGCCGTCGGTCGCCGCGACCACCAGGATGGCGCCGTCCATCTGCGCCGCACCGGTGATCATGTTCTTGATGTAGTCGGCGTGACCGGGGCAGTCCACGTGCGCGTAGTGCCGCTTCTCGGTCTGGTACTCGACGTGCGCGATGGAGATCGTGATACCGCGCTGGCGCTCCTCGGGCGCCTTGTCGATGTTCTCGAACGCCGAGGCCTCGTTGAGGTCCGGGTACTTGTCGTGCAGAACCTTGGTGATGGCCGCCGTCAGCGTGGTCTTGCCGTGGTCGATGTGACCGATGGTGCCGATGTTGACGTGCGGCTTGGTCCGCTCGAACTTCGCCTTCGCCACTGCAGTGTCCTCCTGGACTTGATCTTCTTCTCCGCCGTGCTGACGGCAGGTCTGGGGGTTTCGAGGTGCGGGCCGCGAACAGGCGGGTGACCCTACCCGTCCGCGGACCGCGCCTCGCGAGCGGTCCGGACTTACTCGCCGGTCGCCTTCGCGATGATCTCCTTGGCGACGTTCGAGGGAACCTCGGCGTAGCTGTCGAACACCATCGTGTAGTTCGCCCGGCCCTGGGTCCGCGACCGGAGGTCGCCGACGTAGCCGAACATCTCCGAGAGCGGGACCAGCGCCTTGACGACGCGAGCACCCGCCCGCTCCTCCATGGCCTGGATCTGGCCGCGGCGGGAGTTGAGGTCGCCGATCACGTCGCCCATGTAGTCCTCGGGCGTGGTGACCTCGACCGCCATCATCGGCTCGAGGATGGCGGGGGACGCCTGGCGCGCGGCCTCCTTGAGGGCCATCGAGCCGGCGACCTTGAACGCCATCTCGGACGAGTCGACCTCGTGGTACTGACCGTCGAGCAGGGTCAGCTTGATCCCCGTGAGGGGGTAGCCCGCGAGCACGCCGTACTGCATGGCGTCCTGCGCGCCGGCGTCGACGGACGGGATGTACTCCCGCGGCACGCGACCACCGGTGACCTTGTTCTCGAACTCGTACAGCGCACCGTCCGCCGTGTCCAGCGGCTCGAGCTTGATGATGACCCGGGCGAACTGCCCCGACCCACCGGTCTGCTTCTTGTGCGTGTACTCGTACTTCTCGACGGTCTTGCGGATCGTCTCCCGGTAGGCCACCTGGGGCTTACCGATGTTGGCCTCGACCTTGAAGTCGCTCTTCATCCGGTTGACGAGCACCTCGAGGTGGAGCTCGCCCATGCCGGCGATGATCGTCTGCCCGGTCTCGTCGTCCAGCGAGACCTGGAAGGTCGGGTCCTCCTCGGCGAGCTTCTGGATCGCCGTGGAGAGCTTCTCCTGGTCCGCCTTGGTCTTGGGCTCGACCGCGACCTGGATGACCGGGTCCGGGAACGTCATCGACTCGAGCACGATCGGTGCCTGCGGGTCGCTGAGCGTGTCGCCGGTGGTCGTGTCCTTGAGGCCGATGACCGCGTAGATGTGGCCGGCCAGGGCCTCGTCGACCGGGTTCTCCTTGTTGGCGTGCATCTGGAAGAGCTTCCCGATGCGCTCCTTGCGGTCCTTGGTCGAGTTGATGACCTGGGAGCCCGCGGCGACCCGGCCCGAGTACACCCGGACGTAGGTCAGCTTGCCGAAGAACGGGTGCGCGGCGATCTTGAAGGCGAGCGCCGAGAAGGGCTCCTCCTTCGAGGGCTTGCGGCTGGCGGGGGTCTCCCCGTCCGTCAGCGTGCCCTCGACCGGCGGCACGTCGTACGGCGACGGCAGGTAGTCGATCACCGCGTCGAGCATGGGCTGGACGCCCTTGTTCTTGAACGCGGAGCCGCACAGCACCGGGTACGCCGAACGGTCCTTCACGATCTGCCGGACGCCGGCCTTGATCTGCTCGACCGTGAGCTCCTCGCCGCCGAGGTAGAGCTCCATGAGCTCGTCGTCGGTCTCGGCGACGGCCTCGAGGAGGGCGGTGCGGTACTCCTCCGCCTTCTCGGCCAGATCGGCCGGGATCTCCTCGACGGTGTAGTCCTCGCCCTTCTGGACGTCACCACGCCAGGTCAGCGCGCGCATCTCGACCAGGTCGACGACGCCGACGAACTCGCTCTCCGAGCCGATCGGCAGCTGGAGCGGCAGCGGCTTGGCCGCGAGCCGGTCCTGGATCGTGCCGACGGTGAAGTAGAAGTCCGCGCCCAGCTTGTCCATCTTGTTCACGAAGCAGATGCGGGGGACGTCGTACTTGGTGGCCTGCCGCCAGACCTGCTCGGACTGCGGCTCGACCCCCTCCTTGCCGTCGAAGACCGCGACCGCGCCGTCGAGCACGCGCAGCGAGCGCTCCACCTCGACGGTGAAGTCGACGTGGCCGGGCGTGTCGATGATGTTGATCTGGTGGTCTTTCCAGAAGCAGGTCGTCGCGGCGGACGTGATCGTGATGCCGCGCTTCTGCTCCTCCTCCATCCAGTCCATCGTGGCGGCGCCGTCGTGGACCTCACCGATCTTGTAGTTGATCCCGGTGTAGTACAGGATCCGCTCGGTGGTGGTGGTCTTGCCGGCGTCGATGTGCGCCATGATGCCGATGTTGCGGACCTTCGTCAGGTCCGTCAGCACGTCCCGTGCCACGTTCAGCTCACTTCCCCTGGGAAAAGGTTGGCGCGGACGGTCGGCCCGTCACCAGCGGTAGTGGGCGAAGGCCTTGTTGGACTCCGCCATCTTGTGCATGTCCTCGCGCCGCTTCACGCTGGCGCCGAGGCCGTTGCTCGCGTCGAGCAGCTCGTTCATGAGGCGCTCGACCATGGTCTTCTCGCGGCGCTGACCGGCGTAGCTCACCAGCCACCGGAGACCGAGGGTGGTCTGCCGGGTGGTGCGGACCTCGACCGGGACCTGGTAGGTCGCGCCACCGACACGGCGGCTGCGGACCTCGAGGGCCGGCTTGACGTTGTCCAGCGCGCGCTTGAGCGTGACGACCGGGTCGGTGCCGGTCTTCTCGCGGGTGCCCTCGAGCGCGGCGTACACGATCCGCTCGGCGAGCGAACGCTTGCCGTCCTTCAGCACCTTGTTGATCAGCTGCGTCACGAGGGGCGAGCTGTAGACCGGGTCGGAGACCAGCGGCCGCTTCGGAGCGGGGCCCTTGCGAGGCATCAGCTCTTCTCCTTCTTGGCGCCGTAGCGGCTACGGGACTGCTTCCGGTTCTTCACACCCTGGGTGTCGAGCGACCCGCGGATGACCTTGTACCGGACGCCCGGCAGGTCCTTCACGCGGCCGCCGCGGACGAGCACGATGCTGTGCTCCTGCAGGTTGTGACCCTCGCCGGGGATGTACGCGGTGACCTCGATGCCGCTGCTCAGCTTGACGCGAGCGACCTTCCGCAGTGCGGAGTTCGGCTTCTTCGGGGTCGTGGTGTAGACGCGCGTGCAGACCCCGCGGCGCTGGGGCGAGCCCTTGAGCGCGGCGGTCTTGGTCTTCGCGACCTTGTCCTCGCGGCCCTTGCGGACCAACTGCTGGATCGTGGGCATGAACCCTCTGCTTCTTCCCTACTCGTGATGCTCAGGTGTCTCGCCCGTGCGGCTGCCCGGGCGGGCGGTCGTGCGCCGCCCGATCGTGGTCACGGGCCGCTTCCACCCCGGCCCGCCGGACCGCGAGGTCGGGCGTGTCGCGCCCTGCGCGCCGGCCCCGGAGTCGGGGAACTCCACGGAGGCGTCCAGGACGGACGAGGGCACGCGTGATCGCGCGCAAGTACCAAGGGTACGCGGCCCGTCTGACGAGGGTCAAAACGGGTCCGCCCAGGGGCCGCGGCGGGGCCTGCGGGCCTTCCGCCGGCCTTCTCCGGGCCACTCGCGCGTCGCCTGGGAGGCTGCCGCAGCCCGACCGCCGACGCAAGCAGGCTCACCCGCTCGTCGCAGATCGACTCGCGCTCGTCGCACGTCGACGACCTGCGGACGCCCGGTCACCGGCCTGGCCCGCGCGGGCCGCCGTTGCCCCGGTCGCCCCGGTCCGCGGGCCCGCGTCACGACCCTACGGTTCGATCATGCGCCTCACACTGCCGTGCGCCGCCGTCCGGGCCGCCACCCGGTTGCTCGTGGCTCCCGCACTCTCGCCCCGGCTGCCGATCCCGGTCTCGCGGGCGCTCGTCGACCTCCAGGGCCGACTGCTCCCCGTGCCCCGTGGCACCCGCTCCACCCCCTCGTCGCTCGGCGGCCGGCCGTCGGTCCGCGTGTCGGTCCCCGGCAGCCGTGACGACCGCCCCGTGCTCTTCCTGCACGGCGGCGGCTACGTGGTCGGATCCCCCGCCTCGCACCGATCGCTCGGGGCGTGGCTGGCCGAGGCGACCGGCGGGACCGTGCACCTGCTCGACTACCGGCTGGCGCCCGAACACCCGTACCCCGCCGCGCTCGACGACGCCGAGCGCGCCTACCGGGCGCTCCTCGACGCTGGACACTCTTCACAACGCATCGCCCTCGCCGGAGATTCCGCGGGCGGCGGACTGGCCGTGGCGCTGCTCCTGCGGCTGCGCGCGACGGGCCTGCCGCTGCCCGGGAGCGTCGGGCTGATCTCCCCCTGGCTCGACCTCGACCTCACCGACCCGGCCATCGCCCGCAACACCGGACGCGACGCCATGCTCGGGCCCGGCCTGCTGCGCGAGGGGAAGCGGTCCTACCTGCGCGGTGGTGAGGCGCTCGACCCGGAGCTGCGGCCGCTCGAGGCCGACCTCTCCGGGCTGCCGCCGCTGCACGTCGTCGCCGGGGCGGACGAGGTCCTCGTGGGCGACGCGGACCGGTGGGTCGAGCGGGTCCGCGCGGCCGCCGGGCGGGTGACCTACACCCGCGCCGAAGGCATGTGGCACGACCACGTCCTGGAGGCCGGGCTGCTCGGGCGGGCCCACGCGGACCTGCGGGAGCTCGGGGCGGCGCTGCGGCGCGACGTGGCGGACCGGCGGGTGCGGGTCGCGGTCGTCGGCGCCGGCTTCGGCGGGATCGGCATGGGCGTCGCCCTGCGCGAGGACGACCTCGCCGACGTCACCGTCCTGGAGAAGGCGCCGCAGGTCGGCGGGGTCTGGCGGGACAACACGTATCCGGGTGCGGCCTGTGACGTCCCGTCGAACCTGTACTCGTACTCGTTCGCCCCCGGGGACTGGAGCCGCCGCTTCGCCCCGCAGCCGGACATCCTGCGCTACCTGCACGGCGTCGCCGCCGACCACGACCTGGAGCGGGACATCGAGCTCGGCACCGAGGTCACGGACGCCACGTGGGACGACGACGCCGCCGTGTGGCGGATCCGGACCAGCGGCGGGGACCTGGAGGCCGAGGCCCTGGTGGCGGCGTGCGGGCAGCTCTCGCAGCCCGCGACGCCCGACCTGCCCGGGATCGAGCGCTTCCCCGGGCCGGTGTTCCACTCCGCACGCTGGGACGACTCGGTCGACCTCCGCGGCAAGCGGGTCGCGGTCGTCGGGACCGGGGCCAGCGCCATCCAGTTCGTGCCGGCGATCGCGCCCAACGCCGCGCAGGTCACCGTGTTCCAGCGCTCGGCGCCGTACGTCATCCCCAAGCTGGACCGCCCGTACGGCCCGCGAGCCTTCTCCCTGCGGTTCCGCGGCTGGAGCCGGGCCGCCCGGGCCTTCTGGACCGGGTTCTTCGAGTTCGGCGCCCTCGGCTTCACCGCGATCCGGCCCTTCGCTGCGACCTTCGGCCTGCTGCACCACGCGCAGCTGCGGCTGCAGGTCCGCGACGCGGGGCTGCGCGACCGCATCGCGCCCGACTACCCCGTCGGCTGCAAGCGGGTGCTGATCTCCTCCGACTGGTTCCGCGCGCTCGCCCGGCCGAACGTCGACGTCGTCACCGAGAAGATCTCCGAGGTGACCGAGGAGGGCGTGGTCGCCGCCGACGGCACGCTGTACCCGGCCGACGTCGTCATCTTCGGGACCGGCTTCCGCACCCAGGACTTCCTGGCGCCGATGCGGGTGGTGGGCCGGGAGGGCCGCGAGCTCTCCGAGGAGTGGCGCGAGGGCGCGCGGGCGCACCTGGGCATCACCGTGCCCGGCTTTCCCAACCTGTTCCTGCTCTACGGCCCCAACACCAACGTCGGCTCGGGCTCGATCGTGCACATGCTCGAGTGCCAGATCCGCTACGCCCGCGAGGGCATCCGGCGCCTCGCGACCGGCACGCGCTCGCTGGAGGTGCGGCCCGACGCCGCCACCGCCTACGACACCGAGATGCAGACGCGGCTCACGGACAGCGTGTGGACGGAGTGCGTCAGCTGGTACCGCACCGACTCGGGCCGGATCACCAACAACTGGCCCGGCACGATGCTGGAGTACCGCCGCCGCACCTCCACTCTCGACGAGGGCGAGTACCTCACGTCCTGACCCGCCGCTCCCCGGCACGCACCCCTCCGGCACGTGCTCGCCGGTGGGGTGCACGCCCCTCGGGCCCACCGGTACGTCCGTCGGGGCCCGAGAACGGCGACGGGGCCGGCGCCCGAAGGCGCCGGCCCCGTCACCGACCGCGGTGGCGACTAGCGGTAGTCGCGGCCGAAGTCGTAGTCGTCCAGCGGCACCGCGGCACCGGTGCCCGTGCCGAACACGTCGGGGCTGTAGTAGCCGTCGTCGTAGCTCGGCAGCGCGTAGGCGGCCGCGCGGGCCTCCTCCGTGGGCTGCACCTGGATGTTGCGGTACCGGCTGATCCCCGTACCCGCGGGGATCAGCTTGCCGATGATCACGTTCTCCTTCAGCCCGACGAGCTTGTCGCGCTTCCCGTTGATCGCGGCGTCGGTGAGGATCCGGGTGGTCTCCTGGAACGAGGCCGCGGACAGCCACGACTCCGTCGCCAGCGAGGCCTTGGTGATCCCCATGAGCACCGGGCGGCCGGAGGCCGGCTCGTTGCCCTCGGCGACCACGCGCCGGTTCTCCGACTCGAACTCGCCCCGCTCGGCGAGCGCGCCGGGCAGGAACTCGGTGGCACCCGAGTCGATGATCGTGACCCGGCGGAGCATCTGCCGGACGATCACCTCGATGTGCTTGTCGTGGATGTCCACGCTCTGCGTGCGGTACACCTTCTGCACCTCACGCACCAGGTGCAGCTGCACCTCGCGCGGGCCCATGACGCGCAGCACCTCGTGCGGGTCCGCCGTGCCCTCGAGGAGCAGCTGGCCGACCTCGACGTGGTCGCCGTCGCGGAGCGGGCGCTCCTCGCCGTCGACCACCGTCATGGCGAGCCACTGCCGCTTCGACAGCTTCTCGTAGACGATCTCCTCGCCCCCGTCGTCCGGGATGAGGGTGATCTTCCAGAAGCGGTCGCCGTCCTCGATGCGGATGCGGCCGTCGACGTCCGCGATCGGCGCCTTGCCGCGCGGGACACGGGCCTCGAAGAGCTCCGTGACACGCGGCAGACCGGTCGTGATGTCGTCGCCCGCGACACCGCCCTGGTGGAAGGTACGCATCGTCAGCTGCGTACCCGGCTCACCGATGGACTGGGCCGCGACGATGCCGACCGCCTCGCCGACGTCGACCAGCTTGCCGGTCGCCATGGAGCGGCCGTAGCAGGTCGCGCAGATGCCGGTGGCCGACTCGCAGGTCAGCGCGCTGCGCACGCGGATCTGCCGGACGCCCGCCGCGACCAGCGCGTCGAGCGCCGGGTCGCCCAGGTCGCCGCCCTTGGCCACGATCACGTTGCCGTCGGCGTCCGTGACCTCCTCCGCCGAGCTCCGCGCGTACACCGACGTGCGGATGTAGCGGTGCGGGATGAGGCGGCCGTCGGCCGTCTCCTCCGTGACCGGCATGGTGACCGCGCGGGAGGTGCCGCAGTCGACCTCGCGGACGATGACGTCCTGCGAGACATCGACCAGACGACGGGTCAGGTAACCCGAGTCGGCGGTCCGCAGCGCGGTGTCCGCCAGACCCTTCCGGGTGCCGTGCGTGGAGATGAAGTACTCCAGCACGGACAGGCCCTCGCGGAAGTTCGCCTTGATCGGGCGGGGGATGTACTCACCCTTGGGGTTGGCGACCAGACCACGCATACCGGCCAGCTGCCGGACCTGCGTCATGTTGCCCGCCGCCCCGGACTTCACGATCGTGGGGATCGGGTTGTCCTCGGGGAAGTTGTCCTCCATGGCCTTGGCGACCTCTTCGGACGCCTGGGTCCAGATCTTGACCATCTCGTCGTTGCGCTCCTGGTGGGAGAGCGCACCGCGCTGGTACCGCTTGTTGACCTGGTCGGCCTTGGCCTCGTAGCCGTCGAGGATCTCCTGCTTGTTCGGCGGGACCACGACGTCGTCGATCGCCAGCGTGACACCGGACCGGGTGGCCCAGTAGAAGCCGGCGTCCTTGAGGCGGTCGAGCACCTGCGCGACCTCGGTCATCGAGTAGCGCTCGGCCAGGTCGTTGATGATCGCGGCCTGGCGCTTCTTCGGCAGCGGCTCGTTGACGAACGGGTAGTCCGCCGGGAGCAGCTCGTTGAACATGACCCGGCCGAGGGTGGTCTCGGCGCGCCAGACGTCCCCCTCCTCGAGCACGGTGCCCGGGGTCGGCGCGACGCCGGGGAGCCGGATCTTGATCGGGGCCTGCAGGTGCAGCGTCTTGCGGTCGTAGGCCATGACGGCCTCGGCCTCGGAGCTGAACGACTGCCCGGCGCCCGCGGCGTCCGGCCGCTCCCGGGTCAGGTGGAACAGACCCGTGACCATGTCCAGACGCGGCATGGCGAGCGGGCGGCCCGACGCCGGCGACAGGATGTTGTTGCTCGAGAGCATCAGCACCCGGGCCTCGGCCTGGGCCTCGGCCGACAGCGGCAGGTGGACCGCCATCTGGTCACCGTCGAAGTCCGCGTTGAACGCCTCGCAGACCAGCGGGTGCAGCTGGATGGCCTTGCCCTCCACCAGCTGCGGCTCGAAGGCCTGGATGCCGAGGCGGTGCAGCGTCGGCGCGCGGTTGAGCAGCACGGGGTGCTCGGAGATGACCTCCTCGAGCACGTCCCACACCTGCGAGCGGCCGCGCTCGACCATCCGCTTGGCGGACTTGATGTTCTGCGCGTGGTTCAGGTCGACCAGGCGCTTCATCACGAACGGCTTGAACAGCTCCAGCGCCATCTGCTTGGGCAGGCCGCACTGGTGCAGCTTCAGCTGCGGGCCGACGACGATGACCGAACGGCCGGAGTAGTCGACGCGCTTGCCGAGCAGGTTCTGGCGGAACCGGCCCTGCTTGCCCTTGAGCAGGTCGGACAGCGACTTGAGCGGCCGGTTGCCCGGGCCCGTCACCGGCCGGCCGCGGCGGCCGTTGTCGAACAGCGCGTCGACGGCCTCCTGCAGCATCCGCTTCTCGTTGTTGACGATGATCTCGGGCGCGCCGAGGTCGATCAGTCGCTTGAGGCGGTTGTTCCGGTTGATGACCCGGCGGTACAGGTCGTTCAGGTCGCTCGTGGCGAAGCGGCCACCGTCGAGCTGCACCATCGGGCGCAGGTCCGGCGGGATGACCGGGACGCAGTCGAGCACCATGCCCATCGGCGAGTTGCCGGTGGACTGGAAGGCGGCGACGACCTTGAGGCGCTTGAGGGCGCGGAGCTTCTTCTGCCCCTTGCCGCTGCGGATGATCTCGCGCAGCTTCTCGGCCTCGGCCTCGATGTCGAAGTTCTCCAGCAGCTTCTGGATCGCCTCGGCACCCATGGCGCCGGTGAAGTAGTCGCCGTACCGGTCGTAGAGCTCGCGGTAGAGCCCCTCGTCCGGGATCAGCTGCTGGGTCTCCAGCTTGGCGAAGGTCGTCCAGATCTCGTCGAGCCGGTCCAGCTCGCGCTGGGCGCGGTCGCGGAGCTGGCGCATCTCGCGCTCGCCACCCTCCTTGACCTTCCGGCGGACGTCGCTCTTGGCGCCCTCGGCCTCGAGCTCGGCGAGGTCGGCCTCGAGCTTCTGGGCCCGGGCCTCCAGGTCGCCGTCGCGGCGCTGCTCGACCCGCTTGCGCTCCACGCTCATCTCGTTCTCGAGCGTGGACAGGTCCTGGTGGCGCAGCTCGCCGTTGACCGACGTGATCACGTAGGCGGCGAAGTAGATGATCTTCTCGAGATCCTTCGGCGCCAGGTCGAGCAGGTAGCCCAGCCGGCTCGGCACACCCTTGAAGTACCAGATGTGCGTGACCGGGGCGGCCAGCTCGATGTGGCCCATGCGCTCACGCCGCACCTTGGCGCGGGTGACCTCCACGCCGCAGCGCTCGCAGATGATGCCCTTGAACCGGACGCGCTTGTACTTGCCGCAGTAGCACTCCCAGTCCCGGGTCGGGCCGAAGATCTTCTCGCAGAAGAGGCCGTCCTTCTCGGGCTTGAGGGTGCGGTAGTTGATGGTCTCCGGCTTCTTGACCTCACCGTGCGACCACTGGCGGATGTCCTCGGCGGTGGCCAGGCCGATGCGCAGCTCGTCGAAGAAGTTGACGTCGAGCAAGATGTGTCCTTCTCGTTGTCTCGGCTCTGGGCTGGGTCAGTTCACGACGTCGTCGACGGACATCGAGTCCGAGCCCGGACGGCTGGACAGGTTGATGCCCAGGTTCGCCGCCGCGCGCTCGAGGTCCTCGTCGTCCGTGTCGCGCATCTCGATCGCCGCGCCGTCGCTGGAGAGCACCTCGACGTTCAGGCACAGCGACTGGAGCTCCTTGAGGAGCACCTTGAACGACTCCGGGATGCCCGGCTCGGGGATGTTCTCCCCCTTGACGATGGCCTCGTAGACCTTGACCCGGCCCACCACGTCGTCGGACTTGATGGTGAGCAGCTCCTGCAGCGTGTAGGCCGCGCCGTACGCCTGCATCGCCCAGCACTCCATCTCGCCGAAGCGCTGGCCGCCGAACTGGGCCTTACCGCCGAGCGGCTGCTGGGTGATCATCGAGTACGGGCCGGTCGACCGCGCGTGGATCTTGTCGTCCACCAGGTGCGCCAGCTTCAGGATGTACATGTAGCCGACGGCCACCGGGAACGGGTACGGCTCGCCCGAGCGCCCGTCGAAGAGCTGCGCCTTGCCGTCCGGGCCGACCATGCGGTCGCCGTCGCGGTTCGGGCGCGTGGACCCGAGCAGCCCGGTGATCTCGTGCTCCTTGGCGCCGTCGAACACCGGCACCGCGGTGTTCGTGTTCGGCGGCACGGAGTAGAGCTCCTCGGGCATCATCTTCGCCCAGTCCGGGTTGCCGTCGATCTCCCAGCCGGACTTGGCGATCCACCCGAGGTGGGTCTCCAGGACCTGGCCGATGTTCATGCGTCGCGGCACACCGTGCGTGTTCAGGATGATGTCGACCGGCGTGCCGTCCGGCAGGAACGGCATGTCCTCGGCCGGCAGGATCTTGCCGATGACGCCCTTGTTGCCGTGCCGGCCGGCGAGCTTGTCGCCGTCCGAGATCTTGCGCTTCTGGGCCACGTAGACGCGGACCAGCTCGTTGACGCCGGGGGGCAGCTCGTCGTCGTCGTCCCGGGAGAAGACCCGGATGCCGATGACCTTGCCGTTCTCGCCGTGCGGCACCTTCAGCGAGGTGTCGCGGACCTCGCGCGCCTTCTCGCCGAAGATCGCGCGGAGCAGCCGCTCCTCCGGGGTCAGCTCGGTCTCGCCCTTCGGGGTGACCTTGCCGACCAAGATGTCGCCGGGCTGGACCTCGGCGCCGATCCGGATGATGCCGCGCTCGTCCAGGTCCGCGAGGACCTCCTCGGAGACGTTCGGGATGTCCCGGGTGATCTCCTCGGCGCCGAGCTTGGTGTCCCGGGCGTCGATCTCGTGCTCCTCGATGTGGATCGAGGTGAGCACGTCGTCCTGCACGAGGCGCTGCGACAGGATGATCGCGTCCTCGTAGTTGTGGCCCTCCCACGGCATGATCGCCACGAGCAGGTTCTTGCCCAGCGCCATCTCGCCGTTCTCGGTGCACGGCCCGTCGGCGAGCACCTGGCCCACCTCGACCCGCTGGCCCTCGTCGACGATCGGCTTCTGGTTGTTGCAGGTGCCCTGGTTGGAGCGCCGGAACTTGTTCAGCCGGTACGTCTGGCGGGTGCCGTCGTCCGACATGACGGTGATGTAGTCGGCGCAGAGCTCCTCGACCACACCCGCCTTCTCGGTGACGACGACGTCGCCGGCGTCGACCGCGGCGCGCAGCTCCATGCCGGTGCCGACCAGCGGCGCCTCGGACCGGAGCAGCGGCACGGACTGGCGCTGCATGTTCGCGCCCATCAGGGCGCGGTTCGCGTCGTCGTGCTCGAGGAATGGGATGAGCGCGGTCGCGACCGACACCATCTGCCGCGGCGAGACGTCGATGTACTCGACGCCCGTCGGCGGGATCAGGTCGACCTCGCCGCCCTTCCGGCGGACCAGGACGCGGTCCTCGGTGAACGAGCCGTCCGAGTTCAGCGGCGCGTTCGCCTGCGCGATGACGAAGCGGTCCTCCTCGTCCGCGGTCAGGTAGTCGATCTGCTCCGTGACGACGCCGTCGACGACCTTGCGGTACGGCGTCTGGATGAAGCCGAACGGGTTGACCTGCGCGAACGTGGACAGCGAGCCGATCAGGCCGATGTTCGGGCCCTCAGGGGTCTCGATCGGGCACATGCGGCCGTAGTGCGACGGGTGCACGTCCCGGACCTCGAAGCCCGCGCGCTCGCGCGACAGACCGCCCGGGCCCAGCGCGGACAGGCGCCGCTTGTGGGTCAGGCCGGCCAGCGGGTTGTGCTGGTCCATGAACTGGGACAGCTGCGAGGTGCCGAAGAACTCCTTGATCGCGGCCACGACGGGCCGGATGTTGATCAGGGTCTGCGGCGTGATGGCCTCGACGTCCTGCGTGGTCATGCGCTCGCGGACGACGCGCTCCATCCGGGACAGGCCCACGCGGACCTGGTTCTGGATGAGCTCGCCGACCGTGCGCAGGCGCCGGTTGCCGAAGTGGTCGATGTCGTCCGTCTCGACCGGGATCTCGGTCTCGCCGTCCTTGGCCTTCATCGAGGTCTCACCGGCGTGCAGGCGGACGAGGTACTCGATGGTGGTGGCGATGTCCTCCTCGGTCAGCGTGCCGACCTCGGTGGGCTCCGCCAGGCCCAGCTTCTTGTTGACCTTGTAGCGGCCGACCTTGGCGAGGTCGTAGCGCTTGTCCTTGAAGAACAGGTTCTCGAGCAGCGTCTGGGCGCTCTCGCGCGTCGGCGGCTCGCCCGGGCGCAGCTTGCGGTAGATGTCGAGCAGCGCCTCGTCCTGGCCGGCGGTGTGGTCCTTCTCCAGGGTGGCGAGGATCGTCTCGGAGAAGCCGAAGCGCTCCTGGATCTGCTCGGTGGTCCAGCCCAGCGCCTTGAGCAGCACGGTGACCGGCTGGCGGCGCTTGCGGTCGATGCGGACGCCGACGGTGTCGCGCTTGTCGACGTCGAACTCCAGCCAGGCGCCGCGGCTGGGGATCACCTTGACCGAGTAGACGTCCTTCTCGGTCGTCTTGTCGATGGCGTGGTCGAAGTACACGCCCGGGGACCGGACGAGCTGCGACACGACGACGCGCTCGGTCCCGTTGATGATGAAGGTGCCCTTGTCGGTCATCACCGGGAAGTCGCCCATGAACACCGTCTGGCTCTTGATCTCGCCGGTGGTGTTGTTGGTGAACTCCGCGGTGACGAACAGCGGGGCGCCGTAGGTCATGTCCTTGTCCCGGCACTCCTCGACGGAGGCCTTGACCTCGTCGAAGCGCGGGTCCGAGAAGGACAGCGACATGGAGCCCGAGAAGTCCTCGATGGGAGAGATCTCCGTGAGGATCTCCTCGAGACCCCCGACCGGGTTCTCGTCCCCCGCGTCGATCCGGCGCTGGAACCACGCCTCGTCGCCGACCAGCCACTGGAAGGACTGGATCTGCAGGTCGAGGAGGTCCGGCACCTCGAGCGGCTCGGCGATCTTCGCGAACGAGACTCGGGTGGGTGCGCCAGGGAAGTTGGGGTTCGCCGAGACGACGCTCCCCGGGTTCGCAGTGGTCACGGTGGCGCGGGAGACAGCCAAGATGCGTCCTTCCGAGAACTACGCTCTCGTCTGGCGGGCACTGCCCCCGAGGCGCTACCGTTCGGCGTCACCGCACCGGTACCGGTCCGGCGATCTGGCGACGTGTCGGGTGTGGCCGGGGAGCTGAACTCGCCGTTCGTTGTCAGAACGCCACGCTCCGACCAGGTCCGCCGAGCACCCTGGCGGACCTTCCGGACCCGGTCTTCCCGACCGGCGGACTTCCGACAGCGTGCACGCCGAACCTGGGCGGAGGCAGCGCAAAGAGTCAGTCTAGCCGCGAAGGCAGCCGCTGTCGAGACACGTCGCTCAGCTCACCACCGGAGCCAAGCACCGTGACGTAAGAGTGACCCGGCAGGCGCACCGAGTCAAGACCGTACGCGTCGGTAAGTGGTCCCTCCCGGAGGACGACCGGCAGCTCAGGGCTCCCGGTCCCCCGGTGGACCGTCCGTCGGCGGCCCGCGGGCCCGGCCTGCCGCCCGTCGCGCCGCACGGAATTCACTCGTCCGGAGCAGCGGGGCCTGGGTTCGATCTCCACCCTACGCCCCGGCCCGATCCTCCGGTCGGGCCGCCTCGCCCACCGGCCTTGACGCCCGCGGACGGCCGACAGAAGGATCGGGCGCGATCATGCACCTGCCTCACACCCGTTGACGAAGGGGTCGACGAATGGCCGAGAACACCGTGCCGACGATGGGCGAGCTGCTGGGCGCGGACGCCCCGACGAACTGGGGGAAGTGGGGCCCGGACGACGAGGTGGGCTGTCTCAACTACCTCGACGCCGGCCAGGTCCTGCGCGGGATCCAGCACGTGAGGTCCGGCGAGGTCTTCACCCTGCAGATCCACATGGGCCGCACCGACAGCCCGGGCGACCCGATCTGGCCGGGCCGCAGGGGGATGTCGCGCAAGAACGAGCTCGACGAGGGCACCTGGGACTCCCCCGACGCACCGGCCTTCCCGGGCGGCCTGCACTACGCCGACGACACCGCCCACATCTTCCTGCAGGGCTCCACGCAGTACGACGCCCTCGGGCACGTCTGGTACGACGGCCAGCTCTGGAACGGCTACGACGCCCGCACCACCATCGACGCCATGGACAAGGCCTCGGTGCTGCCCATCGCCGAGAAGGGCGTCGTCGGGCGCGGGGTGCTCATCGACATGGCCCGGCACCGCGGCAAGCAGTGGCTCGACAAGGGCGAGACGTTCGACCACACCGACCTGGAGGCCGCGGCCGAGAACCAGGGTGTGGAGATCGAGCCGCGGGACGTGCTGCTGATCCGCACGGGCTGGATGAAGTACTGGTACGAGCTGAACGACCCCGAGACGTTCTACGACGGCTTCGTGGAGCCCGGGCTGACCTACTCCCGCGAGCTCGTCGAGTGGTTCCAGCAGCGCGAGATTCCCAACCTCGTCACCGACACCATCGCCAACGAGGTGACCGCCGACCCGAACTCCGGCGTCGCGCTGCCCCTGCACTGTGCGCTCATGCGCAACCTGGGCGTGACCCTCACGGAGATCGCCTGGCTCGACGACCTGGCCGACGCCTGCGCCGCCGACAACCGCTGGTCCTTCCTCTACGCGGCCGCCCCGCTGAAGGTCGTGCACGGCACGGGCGCGCCGGTCAACCCCATCGCCATCCGCTAGGAGACCCGGTGTCCGTCTACGACGACAAGCCCTGGCTCGCCCGCTACGACGAGGGCCAGCCCACCTCGATCACCCCCGAGTTCCCGGACATGCTGGCGCTCTTCCGGGCCACCGTGGAGCAGCACGGCGACCGGGACGCGATCCGCTACTTCGACGGCCGGATCACCTACCGCGAGCTCGACGAGCTGTCCGACGCCGTCGCCGCCGGCCTCCTCGACTCCGGGTTCTCCGCGGGCGAGCGCGTCGCGCTGTTCCTGCAGAACGACCCGCAGTACGTGATCGCGCTGGTCGGCACCTGGAAGGCGGGCGGCATCGCCGTCAACGTCAACCCCATGAACCGCGAGCGCGAGCTGCACCTGCTGCTCACCGACTCCGGGGCGAGCGTGCTGGTCACGCTCGAGAGCCTGTACCGGGACGTCGCGGCGAAGGTGGTCGGCGACACGGCCGTCCGCACCGTGCTCACCACGAGCGAGCTCGACCACCAGACGCGGGACGACGCGCGCATCCTCGGCGGCGTCGAACGCATCGGCGCGGTCGACGGCACCGTGGACCTCCGCGAGCTCGTCGAGCGGTTCCGCGGGCAGCGGCCGCCGGCGGTGTCCTTCGACCCGCAGGACACCGCGGTGCTCACCTACACCTCGGGCACCACGGGCCCGCCCAAGGGCGCCATGAACACCCACGCCAACCTGGTGTTCAACTCGCAGACCTACCGCGGCTTCTGCGAGCTCGGCCCCGACGACGTCGTCCTCGGGATCGCGCCGCTCTTCCACATCACCGGGCTCATCGGGCACGTCACGATCGCCATGCTGCTCGGGGCCCCGCTCGTGCTGTTCCACCGCTTCGAGCCCTCGGCGGCGATCGACATCATCCGCGAGGAGCGGCCCACGTTCACGGTCGGCTCGATCACCGTGTTCATCGCGCTGATGAACGCCCCCAACGCCGACCAGGACGCGCTGCGCACGCTCACCAAGATCTGGTCCGGCGGGGCGCCCATCCCGCCGTCGACGGTGAAGGCCTTCCAGCAGGCCTTCGGCCAGTACATCCACAACATCTACGGGCTCACCGAGACCACCTCGCCCAGCCACTGCACCCCGAGGCACGCCGAGGCGCCGGTCGACGAGGCCTCCGGGGCGCTGTCGGTGGGCGTGCCGGTCTACGACACCGTCGTGCGGATCGTCGGCGAGGACGGGCAGGACCTCCCGCCCGGCGAGGTCGGCGAGATCGTCACCACGGGCCCGCAGGTCGTGAAGGGCTACTGGAACAAGCCGGAGGAGACGGAGCGGGCGCTGCCCGGCGGGTCCCTGCACACCGGCGACGTCGGCTACATGGACGACCGCGGCTGGTTCTACATCGTCGACCGCAAGAAGGACCAGATCAACGCGGGCGGCTACAAGGTGTGGCCGCGCGAGGTCGAGGACGTGCTCTACGAGCACGAGGCGGTGCGCGAGGCGGCCGTCGTCGGGGTGCCCGACGAGTACCGCGGCGAGACCGTGAAGGCCTTCGTCAGCCTCCGGGCGGGCAAGCAGGTCACCGCCGAGGAGCTGATCGCCTTCGCCAAGGAGCGGATGGCGGCCTACAAGTACCCGCGGCAGGTCGAGTTCCTCGACGAGATCCCGAAGACGGTCAGCGGCAAGCTCCTGCGCCGCGAGCTGCGGGACCGCGAGAACTCCTGAGAACGCACGAACGGCACTTCCGCGCGAGCGGAAGTGCCGTTCGTGGACCCGCCGGTGCCGCCCCTGGGCGGCGTCGCGGCGGGGATCAGGCGGCGCTGATCTTCCCTGGTCAGGCCAGGGAGACCTTCGCGCCGGCCTCCTCGAGCTTCGCCTTGGCGGCGTCGGCCGCGTCCTTGGCGACACCCTCGAGAATCGGCTTCGGGGCCGACTCGACGAGGTCCTTGGCCTCCTTCAGGCCGAGGCCCGAGACCAGCTCGCGGACGACCTTGATGACCTGAATCTTCTTGTCGCCGGCGGCCTCGAGGACCACGTTGAACTCGTCCTTCTCGGCCTCGGCCGGGGCGGCCTCGCCACCGGCGGCGGGCGCACCCGCGGCGGCGACGGCGACCGGGGCGGCCGCGGTGACCTCGAAGGTCTCCTCGAACTTCTTCACGAACTCGGCGAGCTCGATGAGGGTGAGCTCCTTGAACGCGTCGAGCAGCTCGTCGCTGGACAGCTTCGCCATCTCTGGCTCCTTCTCGTGTGTCTGGGGTGTAACTGGGGGTGGAGCCGGATCAGCTCTCGGTGGGGGCGCTCTCGCCCTCGGCGGCCCGCTTGTCGGCCAGGGCCTGGGCCAGACGCGCGACCTGCGACGCCGGGGCGTTGAACAGGCCCGCGGCCTTCGCCAGGTTGCCCTTCATGGCGCCGGCCAGCTTGGCCAGCAGGACCTCGCGGGACTCGAGATCGGCCAGCCGCTCGACCTCCGCGCCCGACAGGGCGCGGCCGTCCATGTAGCCGCCCTTGATCACCAGGCCCTTGTTGTCCTTGGCGAAGTTCTTCAGCGCCTTGGCGGCGTCGACCGCCTCGCCGGTGACGAACGCGATCGCCGTCGGGCCGGCCAGGAGCTCGTCCAGACCGTCGACGCCGGCGTCGGCAGCCGCCCGCTTCACCAGGGTGTTCTTGGCGACGCGGAAGCTGGCGTTCTCGCCCAGGGCGCGGCGCAGCTGGCTCAGCTGAGCCACGGTGAGACCGCTGTACTCCGTGACCACCGAGGCGGACGCGCCCCGGAACCGGTCGGCGATCTCTGCGACCGCCTCGACCTTGTCGGGTCGTGCCATGTGATGCCTCCTCTCGGGGTGTCGGTATGCCACCGCGTCCCGAGACCCAGGAGACGACGAACGCCCCGTGCGCAGGGCACGGGGCGTGAGGTGCGGGCGCGCGTGCGCACCCGGGCTGCTTGCCTCGTCCTCCTGCGCGGGACGCCCGCGGCTGCGGGGCCTTCGTGTCCACCGGCGGGGCCGGTGGGCAGACCTGCGGTCTTCGGTGGAACCGACCTCAAGCATACGCACCCCGGCGACGCTCCCGCCGCCGGGGTGCCCGTCCTGACGCGACGGCGGCGATGCGCCGCTACGCGACGGGGCACATGCGCCGCTACGCGACGGCGATGATGCGCCGCTACGCGACGGGGCACATGCGCCGCTACGCGACGGCGACGTCCGCGATCTTCCAGGTGCCGTCGACGAGCTGCCCGGTCACCGTGAGCCGGCCCGCGGCGGCGACCTGCTGGCCCGCCTGGTCGCTCGCGGCGCGGGTGGCCTGCTGGTCGAGGAAGACCACGAGCACGGCGCGGTCGCCGGTGATCGACTCGACGGCGGCCTGCGAGATCGTCGCGGTGACCACGGCCTGCTGCTCCGGGGCCAGCTTGCGGACCTCGCCGAAGAGCTGGTCGAACTGCTGGCCGAACTCCGGGGTGATGACCTCGCGGGCGGCGGCCTCGTTCTGGTCGAGCCGGGTGTAGTCGTACGAGTAGACGGTCCTCACCGCGTCCCCGAGCTGCTGGCTGACCTGGGTCGTGGCCGCGACGTCCACGAGCGCGGTGTTCTGCGCCGCGGGCGTGTGCTGCATGCTCCACCAGCTCACGCCGGCCAGGACGGCGAGCGCCAGCGCGACGACCGTGACGCCGGCGAGGATCGTGGTGCCCCGCTTCGTCCGGGGCGGGGCCGGGACCCGCAGCAGGTCCGTGAGCCCGCGCCAAGGCCGGTCCTCCCCCGCCGCCTCCGCTGCCGTCCCCCCGGCCGACTCCGCGGGCTCCCCGAAGGCCTCGGCGCGCTCGCGGCGGGCCCGCCGGGCGCGACGGGCGCGGGCGCCGGCCGGACGCTCCCC
>NZ_JBEZDN010000027.1:7235-70489 GCF_040648315.1 Pseudonocardia sp. NPDC049154 | reverse complement strand
GGCGGCCGTCGCCGAGGCGGGTGCCGCGGGCACGGTCGCGGCGTCCTG
Source organism: Pseudonocardia sp. NPDC049154 (assembly GCF_040648315.1). Taxonomy (NCBI): domain Bacteria; kingdom Bacillati; phylum Actinomycetota; class Actinomycetes; order Pseudonocardiales; family Pseudonocardiaceae; genus Pseudonocardia; species Pseudonocardia sp. NPDC049154. The sequence goes on along the minus strand of NZ_JBEZDN010000027.1, from coordinate 70,441 downwards.
GGCCGCGCCGCCCCGGACCTCGGCCACCCCGACGGCGGACGGGTGGCGGGTCACGGGCGAGAAGATCTTCGTCCTCGACGGCGCCCACGCCGACCTCCTGCTCGTCTCCGCCCGGACCGCGGACGGGACCGCCGTCCTGCTTGTCGAGGGGGGTGCGGTCGGACTCGTCCGGAGCCCGGCGACCAGCCTCGACCTCACCCGTCCGCAGGCGCGGGTGACCCTCGCCGACTGCCCCGCCACCCTCGTCGTCGCACCGGGCGCGGGTGCCGAGGCGGTGCGCCGCACGCGGGACCGCGGCTGGGCGTTCCTCGCCGCCGAACAGGGAGCCGTGGTCCGGAGGCTGCTCGACGACACCGTCGCCTACCTGGGCACGCGGGAGCAGTTCGGCCGCCCGCTCGCCGGGTTCCAGGCCCTGCGCCATCGCTGCGCGGACGTGCTCGTCGCCGCCGAGGCGGCGCTGTCGCTGGGACGCGAGGCCCTCGCGGTGCCTCCCGAGGAGCGACCGCTCGCCGCGGCGACCGCCGCCGCGCACGCCACCACCCTGCCCGCCGCGGCCTGGGACTGCCTGCACCTGCACGGCGGGATCGGGTTCACGTGGGAACACGACACCCATCTCCGCGTCCGACGGGCCCAGGCCTCCGTCGTGCAGTTCGGCGAGCTCGCCGAGCCCTGGGACGCCGTCGCCGCACTCACCCACGGGGAGCCCCGATGACCGCTGCCACCCGACCCGTGCCCCCGCGTCTGCAGGACGTCTCGGTGGAACTGACCGCCGGGGTCGCCACGGTGCTGCTGGACCGGCCGGAGGCCGGCAACGCCTGGACGATCCCGCTGGCGCTGGAGATGAGCCGGGCGATGACCTGGTGCGACGAGACCGACGAGGTCCGCGCCGTCGTCCTGGGGGCCCGGGGTCGGGTCTTCTGCGTCGGCGCGGACCTGTCCGGCCGGGACATCCTGAAGCCTGGCGCCACGAAGGAGGTCCCGGAGGCCCAGGTCGGGGAGTGGATGCTGCCCTCGGCGGTCCGCAAGCCCGTCGTCGCCGCCCTCCAGGGACACGCCGTGGGGATCGGCACGACCTACGCCCTGCACTGCGACCTTCGGTTCGTCGCCGAGGACGCGACGATGGGGCTGCCGTTCGTCCGGCGCGGCATCGTGCCGGAGGCGAACGCGAGCTGGCTGCTCCCCCGGATCGTCGGGCTCGGCACGGCCATGGACCTGGTGCTCACCGGCAGGCTGGTCCGCGGCCGGGAGGCCGTGGAGCTGGGGCTGGCCCACCGGGCGCTGCCGAAGGACCGGGTCCTCGTCGAGGCTCAGGAGTGGGCGGCACAGGTCGCCGCCGACGGCGCCCCGCTCGCGCTCGGTGTCGCGAAGCGGCTGCTCTGGGACGGGCAGGTCGGTACGAGCGCGGCGTCCCGGGACGCCGAACACGCGGCGTTCACGGCGCTTGCGGCGGGTGCCGACGTCACCGAAGGGGTGGCATCGTTCCTGGAGAAGCGCTCACCACAGTGGACCCAGGGGGTCAGCCGGGACTGGCCCGCGGAGCTCGGCTCGTGAGCCCGACCCCCGCGGTCTTCGAGGCCGAGGCCACGGCCTTCCTCGCCGCGCACACCCGCCCACGTCCCGGCCGGACGAAGGGCTGGGGCCAGGGCGCCGACCGCCACGGGCTGATCCCGGACAGCGACCGGGACGATCCCGCCGCGCTCGAAGCCGAGCGGGAGTGGCGGCGCACCGTGTTCGACGCGGGCTTCGGCTGGCTCTCCGGGCCGGTCGAGCTGGGCGGGCGCGGCCTGCCCCACGAGTACGAGGCGCTCTACCGTCGGTGCGAGGAGGACTTCGACGTCCCCGAGGGCCGGCACCTGTCCATCGGCATGGGCATGGTCGCCCCCACCGTCGCGGCGTGGGGCGACGAGGCCCTGCGCCGGGAGGTGCCGCGCGCCATCCGCCGCGGCGACCTGGTCGGCTGCCAGCTGTTCAGCGAACCGGGCGCAGGCTCGGACCTGGCTGCCCTGCGCACCGCGGCCCGGCGGACCGACACCGGGTGGGTCGTCGACGGGCAGAAGGTCTGGACGTCCGAGGCGCACTGGGCGGACGTCGGGTTGCTGCTGGCGCGCACCGATCCGGAGGCCCCGAAGCATGCCGGGATCACCGCGTTCCTGGTGGACATGCACGCGCCCGGGGTCGACGTCCGGCCGTTGCGGCAGATCACCGGCGGCGCGAGCTTCAACGAGGTCTTCCTCGACGGCGTGGAGATCCCCGAAGCGCGCAGGCTCGGCCCGGTGAATGCAGGCTGGCAGGTCGCCCGCTCCACGCTCACCGTCGAGCGGGGCTCCATCGGGCGCGGCGTCGGGCTCGAGGTGGTCGACTCCGGCCTGCTCGACGAGCTGGTGGACCGACTGGGCCGCGGGGACGATCCCCGGGTCCGGCGGCTCCTCGCCGAGATCCACGTCCGTCGTCGAGCCCTGGACGCCACCTCGCGGCGGCTCTTCGCCGAGGGCGCGGGCCCCGAGTTCGCCATGACCAAGCTGATGGCCACCGAGACGCTGCGCCGGATCGCGGACCTGCTCACCGAGGTGATCGGCCCGGCCTTCGCCGCCGACGGCGGGGAATGGGGCACCTGGTCCTGGGTGGAGTGGGTGTTCGGGATCCCCGGCATCCGCTTCGGCGGGGGCACCGACGAGATCCAACGCAACCTGCTCGCCGAGCGCGTGCTCGGTATGCCCCGGACCTGAGGGGATCGCCGTGACGAAGGCCCTCGTCCTGGCGGGCGGCGGCTCGGTCGGCACCGCGTGGCAGACCGGTCTGCTCGCCGCGTGGGGCCGGGCGGGCCTCGACCTGTCCGACGCCGACCTGATCCTCGGGACGTCCGCCGGCGCGGGCTCCGGTGTCCTCGTCGCGCTCGGGCAGGACCTCGAACGCCAGGTCGAGCGCTGCGTCCGTGCCCAGGAACGCCACGCCGGGGGCGGCGCCACCGCCGTCCTGGAGTCCGACGAGGCGCAGGCGATGACGGTCGAGGAGCGCTACGCGGACGGATACGCCCGCGGGCGCACCGACCCCGCGGTACGGCGCGCGATCTCCGCGGCCGCCGCGGCCGCCCGGACCGGCTCGGAGACGGACTTCGTCAGTACGTTCCGGTACCTGCGGGACTCCCCGTGGCCCGCCAACTACGTGTGCACCACGCTGACATCGACACCGCGGAGTTCACGGCGCTGGGCCGCGACCACGGCGGCACCCTCGACCGCGGCCTCGCGGCGGCGGTGGCCGTGCCGGCGGTGTACCCGGCGGTGACCATCGGCGGCCACCGCCACGTCCACGGCGGCTGTCTCTCGGTCACCTTCCTGGACCTCGCCGCGGACCACGACCGGATCCTGTTCGTGCATCAGAGCGAGCCGCCGCAGAGCGAGTGGGCCGGCCGTGTCGGGTTCCACGCTGCACTCCGCGCGCCCCGACAGCGCGGTCGCCGAGGCGTTGGGCGGGGACCTCATGGACGCGGCCAACGCCTTCCGCGCCCTCGAGGCCGGCCTCGCGCAGGGTGCCCTCGAGGCCGACACCGTGGCGCGCTTCTGGCGCGCCTAGGCACCGACCGCGACGAACAGCGGGGACAGCGCGCCGGTGCCAGGCGTGCCTGGCGCCGAGCTGCACCACGCAGTCCCCGCCCGGGGTGTGGTCCGGGTCCCGTCCGCCGTCACGAGGTCGATCTGGCCCACCAGCACAACCGCGTAGTCCCCCGTGGGGGGCGCGTCGAGCACCACGGTCGACGACTCCGCCCGACCGCCGAACACCACGCGGCGCATCCGCTCAGGCTCCCGAGCGGGGGACTTCCCGCCAGGGGATCCCGACGTCCACGCGGTGCTCGCGCGGCAACCCCAGGACCTGCTCGGCCACCGCGTTGCGCATCACCATCGAGGTCCCGCCCTCGATGGTGAGGCCCTGGGAGCGCAGGTAGCGCGATCCTGGGCCGCCCGCCATGCCGGCTCGGTCGGGCTGCTCGAAGCGGTAGGCGTCGACCTCGGTCAAGGTGCCCGCCGCCCCCTCGACCTCCAGCGCCGCGGCCGCGCACGCCTGCCTCGACTCGGTGGACAGCAGCTTGATCACCGCCGGGTGCACCGGTTCCCCCGCCTCGGCTCGGAGCACGGTCAGCCGCGCCGCGTACGACCAGGAGAGCGCCGAGAGCACCCCGTCGGTGAGCACCGGGTCCCTATCGCCCGCGCGGAATCTCCAGTGCCGCAACAGCTCCAGCTCAGGCGTCCGGTCGACCGCCGCCTGCCCGAACGCCATCCGCTCCCCCTCCAGGTTGGACCGCACCACCCGCCAGCCGCCGCCGACCGGCCCCACCCGGGCGGAGTCGCGCAGCACGACGTCGGTGAGAAACACCTCGTTGAAGTCCGCCTTGCCCGTGAGCAGTCGCAGCGGGCGGACCTCCACGCCCGGGGCCCGCATGTCGATCACGAAGCAGGTGATGCCCTCGTGCTTGGGCACGGCGGGGTCGGTCCGGGCGACCAGCAGCCCGTACCGGGCGATGTGGGCGAACGAGGTCCACACCTTCTGTCCGGTGACCCGCCAGCCGTCGCCGTCGCGCACCGCACGGGTGGCCAGCCCGGCCACGTCGGAGCCGGCACCGGGCTCGCTCATCAGCTGCGCCCAGACGTCCTCGACCGTGAAGCAGCGCTTCAGGTAGGCGCGGCGCTGCTCCTCGGTGCCGTGCTCGGCGAGCACCGGGCCGACGTTGCCGTAGCCGATGGGGTTGCGGGGTGACGCCCACACCACTCCCGCCTCCTCGAGCAGCCGCTGCGCATAGCCCTGGTGCTCCGCGGACAGCCCCAGGCCACCGTGCCCGGCCGGGAAGTGCACCCACGCCAGCCCGGCGTCGAACTGGGCGGCGCGGAAGGGGATCCCGCCCTCGGCCTCGGGATCCGGAACCTGCGCGACCAGCGCCTTCACCCGCTCGGCCAGGTCCAGCCGGACCGCGTCCGCGGACTGCGTCTGCTCTCGGGCCGCAGGGCGGGCGACGAGTGTCTCCGATCCGATGCGCGGGGCGGCCCACGCCCGTCGGGTCGCCGGAGAGCCCAGCAGCAGCTCGTTCGTCTTGGCCCGCTTCAGGTAGCGGTGCGCCGGATGCTCCCAGGTCATCCCGATCCCGCCGAGGACCTGGATCGTCCCCTCCGCAACCCGGACGGCGGACTCGGTGCAACTCGCCACGGCGAGCGCCGCCACGGTGGCCGCCTCCGGATCGTCCGCGGCGGCGAGCGCCGCGGCGTGCCGGGCCAGCGATCGGGTGGACTCCACCTCGGTCACCAGGGTGGCGAGCAGGTGTTTGACCGACTGGTAGGAGCCGATCAGCCGACCGAATTGTCGGCGCTCCGCCGCGTACCCCACGGCCGTGCGCAGGGAGCGGCTCGCGACGCCGAGGGCCTCGCAGGCCAGCGCCACGGCGGCCCGCGCGCGGGCCCGGTCCAGCATCGCGGGGGCCGCGCCCACCGGACCGACGCGCGTGCCCGGCGCGCCGTCGAGGCGCAGCACCGCCTGCGGGCGCGACGGATCGAGCGTGGGCAGCGGGCGCTGCTCCAGACCTGGCGCCGAACCCGCCACCGCGAACAGGGTTGCCCCGCCGTCCGCCACCGCTGTGACCAGGAGGAGATCGGCCGTTGCCCCGTCGAGCACCTGCGCGCACTCCCCGTGGAGGAGGTCGCCGTCCGCCCAGACCCGATCCGTGGTACCGAGCGCGACCGTGCCGGTCGACTCCCCCGCCGCGATCCGCGGCAGGTGCGCCGCCGCCTGCCCGTCGTCCGCCGCGAGCAGGACCTCGGCCGCGAGGATGGTCGGCAGCAGCGGCACCGCGGCGAGACCCGCGCCGAGCTCCTCGAACACGGCACCGAGCTCCCGCCATCCCGCGCCGGCGCCTCCGAACGCCTCCGGCACCGCCAGTCCGGCGACCCCGATGTCCCGAGCCAAGGCGGACCAGGTCGTGGTGTCGAGAACGTCAGCGGTCGGGTCAGGCCTGCGGGTGAGCACCGCGGCGACCGCCTCGCGCAGCGCGCGTTCCTCGTCGTCTGCATTGGTCACGAACACCGACCTCGTCATTGCGATACCTCTCTGCGCCGAACCGCGGCGCCCGTCGCCACCGGGTTGGGTCGAGGGCGGATCGTCGCCGGCCGGGGCCACGGAAGGGGCCGAGAAGATGATGTGGCGGCATCCCGGACTTCGCCCACGCGACCCCATATGATCGGCGAGGGCGAGATCCCGCACGCCTACCAGCGGGTTGGCAACGAGTTCCTGATCGGCCGCCACTTCGACGACCTGCGCGGCTCGACCTTCTCCTACCTGCGGCAGCCGGCGGCCCCGACCGTCCTCACCTGAGCTACACGCGACCCCAGTTCGGCGGTCGCTTCTCCCGGAAGGAGGCGACCGCCTCGTCGTGGTCGTCGAGGTACATCCCGACCATCTGGGCGCGGTACTCGACCTTCAGGGCTGCGCGCAGGGACGGCGCGTCCACACCCGCCCAGAACGCGTCCTTGGTCTGCCACACCCCGAACTCCGAGTTCGCGGCGATCTCCGTCGCCAGCTCGAGGGCGCGGTCCAGCAGCCGCTCCGGCGGGACGAGATCGCTGAGCAGTCCCAGCCGGTCCGCCTGCTCGGCATCGACGATCCGGGCGGTCAGCATCATCTCGAGGGCCTTGCTCGCCCCGATCAGCCGAGGCAGGAAGTAGGAGGTCCCGACGTCCAAATTGGACAGGCCGGCGCGCATGAACACTGCACCCAACCGGGCCCGGTCCGACGCCACCCGCAGGTCACTGGCGAGCGCGTAGCCGAAGCCGCCGCCGACCGCGACACCGTCGATCGCGGCGATCACCGGCTGGCGCAGCTCGGTGAGCGCCACCGCGAACCCGCTCACGTACTCCTGCAGGCCCCAGATTCGCCCCAGGTAGCTGCGCTCCTCGTCGCCCGGGACCGCCTGCATGCCCTCCTTGCGGTCGGCGCCGGAGCAGAATGCGCCGCCCGCTCCCGTCAAGATCACCACCCGGCACGACGTGTCCCGCCGCACCTCCTCCAGCGCACCCCAGAGCCCGTCCATCATGTCCTGGTTCAGCGCGTTCAACGCCTCCGGACGGTTCATCGTGATCACGACGACGTCCTTATCCGGGCGGCCCAGCTCCACCACGGCCACGGTCTCAGTCCCTTCCGATCGCGAGCGTCTCCCGCTCGACGTCCTCGTCCGCGCAGGCGGGCAGCGTGAGGACGACCTTCCCGGTCACGCGCCGGTCGGCGACCGCCCGCAGTGCCGTGGCCGCCTCGGCGAGCGGGAACCGCGCCGACACGTGCGGCCGCAGCCCGCCCTCGGCCAGACCCGCCAGGGCCGCGTAGGCGTCCCCCATTGCCTCCGGCCGAACCTTCGGCAACGCCCCGACCTGGATGCCGAGGATGCTGATGCCTTTGAGCAGCACCAGGTTCAGCGGGATCCGCGGGATCTCGCCGGAGGCGTACCCCACCGTGACGAACCGCCCGCCGTAGCGCAGGGCGCGCAACGCCTCCTCGGCATACGGCCCGCCGACCGGGTCGATCACGACGTTCGCGCCGCCGCCGGTCAGCTCCTTGATCCGCGCCTTGAGGTCCTCGCGCGCGTAGTCGATTCCCGCGACCGCGCCGTGCTCGGCGGCCAGCGCCAACCGCTGCGGCGACGACGCCGCGGCGATCACGTTGAGCCCCAGCCGGGTCCCTACGTCTACACAGGCCAGTCCGACTCCGCCGGCCGCGCCGGTGACGACGACCCACTCCCCGGTCTGCGCAGCGGCCGTGGTGACCAGCGAGTGATAGGCGGTCTGCGTCGTCACCGAGAACGCGGCGGCCGACACCGCATCGAGGCCGGCAGGCACCGGGACGGCAGCGGCAGCGTCGATCACCAGGCACTCGGCGAACGCACCCGTCCCGCCCGTGCCCATCACCATCGTCCCGACGGCGGGTTCGATGACCCCCGGCCCGAGGCCCACCACCCGCCCCGAGAACTCGCCGCCGGGCACGAACGGCACGGGCTGCCGGGTCTGGTAGGTGCCCGCGATCATCAGTACGTCCGGGAAATTCACCCCCGCCGCGTGCACCTCGACCAGTATCTGACCCGGCCCGGGCGTCGGATCCGGGACCTCGACCGTCTCGAGCTCCTCGGGGGTCCCGTACCGGACACAGCTCAGCGCGCGCACGTGGTGCTCACCTCTCGTCAGGGGTCAACACGCGGCCCGCCGTTCGCGCAGGCCCGCGACGGCCGCCGCGGGGACGCCCACGGTGGCCAGGACCGCGTCGGTGTGTTCGCCGAGCAGCGGCGCGTGCCGGTGGGTCACCGGGGCCGCGCCGTCGACCCGCACCAGACGGGCGAGCTCGTAGACCGTGCCGCGCCGCGGGTGTTCGGACACCCCCACCCGGCCGTTGCGGCGGTTCTCCTCGTCCCGCAGGAAGACGGCGTCGTTCTTCGGGGCGGGCACGACCACCGCTATGCCGGCCTCGGCCAGCGCCGTGACCAGCTCCGCGGTGGCCCGGCCCGCGACGACGCCGCCGATCACCTCGGCCAGTGCGTCGTCGTGCTCCGCCCGGGCCACGGCGGTCTCGAACCGCGGATCGCCGAGGATCTTCACGCCGAGCACCCGCTGCAGGTCCGCCAGGCGGTGGTCGACGGCGGACAGGCAGATCCAGCCGTCCGCGTTCGCGTACAGCCGGTCCAGGGCACCGATGCCGAGCTGTTCGGCGTCGAGCCGGGCAGCCCCGAGGACGGTCCCGTCCGCCCGGCGCACGACGTGGGCCATGTGCGCCATCGCCGAGTTGAGCTGCGGGTGCTCCACGAGCTGACCGGCCCCGTGGCGCTGCCGGTGCAGCAGTGCCATCAGCATCCCGGTGGCGCCGAGCAGCCCGTTGCCGGGATCCTCGTTGCCCGCCGGGTAGCTCGGCGGATTTCCCCGGCCCGCGACCTCGTGGTTGACCCCGACGTAGCCGGACACCAGCGGCGCGAAGCTCTGCCGGGCGACCCACGGGCCGCTCGACCCCCAGCCCGGCGAGTACGCGTAGACGACCTCGGGATTGACCTTCCGGATGTCCTCGTACCCCATGCCCATCCGCTCCGCCGCCTGCGGGCGCAAGTTGTGCTGCACCACGTCCGCCCACGCCGCGAGCCGCAGGGCGTACTCGCGCGCCTCGGCGTCCTTGGTGTTCAGCGCCACCGCCCGCTTGTTCGCCTGGGCCGAGCCGAACGGCCGGTCGAGAGCGCGGAGCTGGTCGCCGACGGGGTGCTCGAGCTTCACCACGTCCGCGCCGAGGTCGGCGAGCAGCCGCGAGGCGTAGGGCCCCGCGTAGTAGGCGCCGAAGTCCAGCACCTTGACCCCGGCCAGCAGCGGGCGACCCGGGTCGGGGCGGGTGGGCGGCACCACCCAGGCGTCCCCGGCCCAGGTCGCGTCGTCGACGACGGTCGGGGCCACCGGCGGAGCGGGCGGGGTCAGTCCGAAGCGGGCAGGCGGACCGACCTGGTCCACGGGGCCGAGGCCGGGGTCCTCGACCCGCACGACCAGCCCGTTGTGCCGCGCCTGCGGGGAGTCGAGCACCTCGCCGGGGCGCAGTTCGGGGACCGCTGCCACGTCGGCCTCGTCGAGGGCGCGCATCCACTCGTCCCGGGTGCGGGTGGCGAAGCGCGCGGGCACGTCCTCAGCGAGGATGCGGCGCTGCTCCGGGGTGAGCGCGGTGGCCGCCTCGGGCGGGGGCACCGGCGGGAAGTGCTCGGCGAGACCGAGCGTCTCCATCAGCCGCCCGAACCCGCCGACCGCACCGGTGTGCACGCCGAGGTACTCGCCGTCCGCGCACCGGAAGGGCTCGTTGATCATCCGGCGGACGCCGCCGCCGACCCAGCCCTCGCTGATGTCGTCCACGGCCCAGAGCATCGACAGGTAGACCAGCGCGCCGTCGAGCAGGGAGGTCTCGACCGCGCGGCCGACGCCGTCCTCCGCGCGCCGGTGCAGCGCGGCCAGGGTGCCGATCACGGCCAGGTAGGCCGCTCCGATCCCCGCGAAAGGCAGCCCCTCGTAGATCGGACCGCCGCGGAAGCCGTGCTGCTCCCCCATCGTCCCGACGACGGCGTGCACGATCGACTCGTGGCCCACCAGGTCGGCGTACCGCGGGCCCGGCCCGAAACCGCTGATCGTGGTGGTGACCAGCCGCGGACAACGGCCCCGCACGGCCTCCGGATCGAGCCCGAAGCGGGCCGCGACCCCCGCGGACCAGCTCGTGACGAGGACATCCGCCCCCGCCAGCAGTTCCTCGACCCGGGCCGTCTCCGCGGCGAGATCCAGCCGGAGCACCCGCTTGTTCCGATTGAACACCGAGTACTCGGCGGCGAGCGGCCCGGCGTAGCGGTCCCCCGCAGGCGGCTCGATCCGCACGACGTCCGCGCCGTGGTCCGCCAGCATCCCGGCCGCTCGCGGGCCCGCCGTGCCGGTCGTCCAGTCGACGACGCGCAGTCCCTCCAACGGTCCTGCCATGTCAGGCATCCCTCGGGGCGAGCCCGGGCTGCTCGCGCACCGGGACGAACTCGGGCATCCGTAGTCCGCGGCGTAGCCAGTTGGCGCCGTCGAGCACCATGGTGTGGCCGCTCAGGTAGGCCGCGTAGGGCGAGCAGAGGTAAGTCGCGGCCCAGCCCAGCTCGTGCACCCGCCCGGTGCGACCGGCCGGGATGGTGTCGGCGTCCGCCTCGCCGCCCCGCGGGCGCGACGCCCGCAGCGCGGCGTGGTGGTCGCCGTGCGGGAACAGCCCGGGAGCCAGGCAGTTCACCCGGATCCCGAGCGGCGCCCACTCCACGGCGAGGGACTGGGTGAGGTTCGTGATCCCGGCCTTCGCCGCGGCGGAGTGCGAGGTACCGGGGCCGCCCGTCCACGAGTAGGTCGCGCCGATGTTGAGGACCGCGCCGGGCTCGCCGCGGGCGATGGCCCGCCGCGCGAACTCGGTGGAGCAGAGGAACGTCCCGTCGAGCACGATCCCGGTGACGGCCCGCCAGGCGTTGTAGGACATGTCCTCCGCGGGCACCGGGAAGTTCCCGGCCGCGTTGTTGACCAGCACGCCGACCGGGCCGAAGGCCTCCTCGGCGGCGTCGAAGGCCGCCGCGACCTGCGCGGGGTCGCGCACGTCGACGGCGACCCCGACGGCCTTCCCGCCTGCGGCCTCGACTGCCTCGATCCCGACGGCCCGCTGGTCCGCCCGCCGCCCGGCGACGACGACCGAGGCGCCGAGCCTGCCGAACTCCACGGCCATGCCCTTGCCCAGACCGGTGCCCGCGCCGGTGATCAGGACGACCACGCCCTCGTAAGTCCCCGGCGGCAGCATCGCGGTACCGAGGGCGGGCGGCTCGAGGAGGCTCATGATCCGCCACCCAGCCGCGCCGCCTTCCGGGCGCGGTAGTCGGCGCCCGAGAACAGCGCGACCTGGGACACCAGCTCGGCGTGCAACGCGTGGTCCCGAGCGCCCCGCCACATCCCGTCGACGGTCTGTTTGATCATGGCCAGGGCCTCCTGTGGCATCGCGGCGAGCTCGGCGGCGACCTCCCGGGCGCGCTCGTCGAGCTGCGCGGCGGGGACGACCTCGTCGACCAGTCCCCAGGCCAGCGCGGTCGCGGCGTCGACGGAGCGGCCGGTCATCAACATCCACTTGGCGCGCGACGGACCGGCCAGAATCGTGGCCAGTGCCGCGCCGCCGGTGTCGGTCATCAGCCCGTAGCGGATCTCGGGGAAGGCCATCCGCAGGTCCTCGGCGGCGATCCGGACGTCGGCGGCGAGCGCGGACTCCAACCCGCCGCCGAGCGCGTTGCCCCGCACCGCGGCGACGACGGGCTTCGGCGAGTCCAGCTGGAGGAGCCGGGTCTGCTGGTGGCGGCGAACGAACGAGAGGTCGCTCTCCCCGGCGACCCGCTCGCCGAGCTGCGCGGTGTCCCGGCCGGAACAGAACGACGGCCCCTCTCCGCGGAGCAGGATCACCCGCGCTGCGGGATCGGCCAGTGCTTCTGTCCACAATGTACAGAGCCGCTCGTGCAGCGCGTCGTCGACCGCGTTGTGCCGGTGCGGTCGGTTCAGCGACAGCGTCGCGATGCCGTCGGCGACGACCAGCGTCGCCACCTCGGCGGGAGCCGCATCGGTCATGTCCGTCGCCGTCATCCCGCCCACCGCAGCGCCGTGACCGCCCCGGCGTGCCCGCCGATGCCGCCGAGCTCGGTGCGCAACGCCTGGGCCCGCATGGTCCACAGGTGCAGGTCGTATTCCTCGGTGAAGCCGATCGCGCCGCTGAGCTGGTGCATGTCCACGGCGACCTCCCGCGCGGCCATCGTGGCGTACGTCGCGGCGGTCGCCGCCGACTCGGCGTCGCCGTGCCAGGCCGCCGAGCGCGCGGACCACCGGACGCCCTCCACCCACACGTAGGCCTCGGCGAGCCGGTGCTGCAGCGCCTGCAGCGAGCCGAGCGGTCGGTTGAACTGGGTGCGCTGCGCGAGGTACTCGCTGGTCAACGACAGGGCGGCGTCGAGCAGACCCGCGACCTCGGCGGCGAGCGCGACCCGCCACCAGGCCGCCATCCGTGGGCCCGCGCCCGGCAGCACCCGCCCCCCGGACAGATCGACCCGGGCGTACGGGAGCACGTACCCGGTCTCCACCCGCTCGGCTTCGGCCGGCTCGACGACCCGCACGTCCGGCCCGTCGAGCACCAGGACGACGTCCGCGTCGGTCCCGAAGCGGATCGGGCCCGGGTTCGCGGCGTCGGCGAGGGCGATCCGCGGGGGAACCGGTCCGTCGAGCACCTGCGGTGCCACCAGCGCCCGGGCCCCGACGTGCACGGCGGCGAGCGCACGCGCGGCGGCCTCGGTGACCAGTGCGGCGTCGAGCGGGCCCGCGTTCGGGTCGAGCGCGAGATCCAGGAAGCCCGCCTGCTCGAGTGCCGCGAGCAGTGTGTCGTCGTGCCGGTCCCGCAGTTCACGGGCGCGCGCCGGGCCCGCCTGCCTGCCCAGCAGTGACTCGACCACCTCGAGGGTGGCCTTCTGGTCGGGGGACGGGACGTAGTCCACCGTCGTCTCCTCCTCGTCGAGGTCGGGTCAGGAGCGGGGCAGCCCGAGGATCTGGCCCGCGATCAGATTGAGCTGGATCTCGTAGCTGCCGCCCGCGATGCCGGCGGTGAGCGCCTGGCGGTAGGTGCTGTCCTCGAAGGTCTCGGCGACCAGCGCCTCGGGTCCGAAGACGTCCAGGCCCAGCTCGGCGACCAGCCGCTCCGCCCGGACCATCGCCGCGCGGGCGGGGTAGGCGGTCGCGGTGCCCTCGATCTCCTTGGCCCGCTCGTCGACGACCCGGTAGACCATCCAGCGCGCGGCCTCGACGAAGGCGCGCGCCTCGCCGAAGCGGCGGGCGACGTCCGCCCCGGCGAGCAGCCCCTCCTTCGCCGCGCGCTCCGCCAACAGGTCGAGCACCAACGCGGCCCGCTCCCAGCGCGCCGCGCCGACGCGCTCGAACTGCAGCGCCCGCCGCACGATCGGCCAGCCGCCGTTCTCCGGGCCCAGCCGGGCGGAGGCGGGCACCCGTACGTCGGTGAAGAAGATCTCCGCGAACGCCCCCTCCCCGACGATGTCCGGGATCGTGCGCACCTCGACGCCGGGGGTGTCGATGGGGAGCAGCAGGATCGAGATACCGCGCTGCTTCGCGGCGTCGGGATCGGTGCGCACCAACAGGAACAGCCACTCGGCCGACGGTGTGTGCGAGGTCCAGATCTTCTGGCCGTTCACGACGTACTCACCGTCGTCCTCGCCACCCTCGCGGACCGCGCGGGTGCGCAGCGAGGCGAGGTCGGACCCGGCCTCCGGCTCGGAGAACCCCTGGCTCCAGAAGGCCTCGCCGCGCGAGATCCGCGAGAGGTGCTCGCGCTTCTGCTCCTCGGTCCCGGCCAGCATGATCGCCGGTCCGATCCAGTTGACGCTCATGTACTGGGAGCCGCGCGGCTCGCCGACCGACCACATCTCCTCGGAGAGGATCACCGACTGCCAGGCGGACTGCTCACCGCCGCCGTACTCCTTCGGCCAGGCCGGGGTCAGCCAGCCGCGCTCGGCGAGCTTGTGGGTGAAGTCGACGACGCGGGCCTTCTCCTCCGGAGTGATCACCCGCTTGTGGACCGGGTTCGCACGCCAGCCGGGCACCTCCGCGTCGATGAACGCCCGCAGCTCGGCGCGGTATTTCTGCTCGGTCTCGGACCACCCGAACTCCACGGCGTCTCCTCTCGACGCAACCTTGCGTCTCGACATAGAGTATCCCGAAGAATGGTTTGACACCATGCTTCGCGGCGTCGAACCCGAAACAAGGGGGCCGGAATCAGCCGTGACGACCGAGCAGCAGACACCGGAACGTGACGGCGTACGCGTGCAGCCCGGGCGCATCGCCGTAGTCACCCTCGACCGTCCCGAACGGCTCAACGCGCTGACCGGGCGGGCGATCGCCGCTCTCTCGCGCGCCTACGCCGACCTCGACGCCGACGACACGGTCCGCGCGATCGTCCTCACCGGAGCCGGACGGGCCTTCTGCTCGGGCGCGGACCTCAGCCGGCGCGGCGGTGCCTTCCAGACCCCACGGGACCCGGCGACCTACCGCTCGTCACCCCCGCGGCCGCTCGCCTTCCAGCTACGCAAACCGGTCGTCGCGGCGGTGAACGGGCACGCCGTCGGACTGGGGATGACGCTCGCGCTGCACTGCGACGCCCGGATCGTGGCCCGCGAGGCGAAATGGGGGGTGGTGCAGGTCCGTCGTGGCGTGGTGCCCGACGCGCTCGCCCACTGGACCCTGACGCGCAGTGTCGGCACCGCGCGAGCCGCCGAGATCTTGTTGTCCGGCAGGCTGTTCACGGGGGAGGACGCGATCCGACTGGGTGTCGCGAACCGGGTGCTGCCCGCCACCGAGGTACTGCCCGCCGCGGTCGAGCTCGCCGCGGAGATGGCGGCGGGCTCCCCGCTGTCGGTGGCACTGAGCAAGCGGATCCTGTGGTCGGCGGCCGATGGCTCCGCGTCCCTCGTGGACGACCTGGAGTCCGAGGCCCATCGCCTCCTGATGGGCAGGCCGGACGCCCTGGAGGGCGGCCAGGCCGCCTTCGAGGGCCGGGATCCCGAGTGGACCGCGTCGGTGGACGACTGGCCCACGGACGGCCCGTTCGCCGGCCCACCCATGGGCTGAGGCCGGTGAGATCCGGGCGGCGCCGTGGCCTACCCGGAACTGAGTCGCTGTGATCGCGCAGCTCCGGTACCTGCGCCGGGTCACGACGGCTCCCTTGCCGTCGAACCACGGGGAACAGGCGGGTAGGTCCGTTCACCTCGGCTCGTCGATGTCCGCGAGGAGGGCCTCGACCCGGGCCCGAGCGACGGGCCCGCTGCCCGGATTGCTCAGCACGTGCACCCGGCCGGCCTCGATCCCGACCATGGCGGCCTCGGCGACCTCGTCGGGCGAGAGCGCGGAGCCTGCCGGTCGCGCCGTCTCCTCGGTCGTCCCCACGCCCGCCGGCCGGTTCTGCAGTGACGTGCGGTGCAGGTCGGTCTCGACCATTCCGGGGCAGAGCACCGTGGCACCCAGTTCCGCGCTGACCGCCTTGAGCTCCACGTCGAGGGTCTCCGTGAGCCCCACGACGGCATGCTTGGCGGCGTTGTAGGGCGTGCGCTGGGGCAGCGCGATGAGCCCGCCCATCGAGGCGGTGTTGAGCACGTGCCCGCTCCCCCGCTCGACCATGTGCGGAACGAAGGCATGCACGCCGTTCACCACGCCCATCAGCGACACGTCCACGATCCAGCGCCAGGTCGCCAGGTCCTGCTCCCACATCGGGGCGGTGGGACCGGTGACGCCGGCGTTGTTGGCAATCAGGTCCACCCGGCCGAACAGCTCCAGGGGCGCCTTGGCCAGCCCTGCCACGGACTCCGGGTCCGTGACGTCGGCCGGCAGGCCCACGGCCGTGGCCCCCGTCTCGCGCAGCCCGGCGGCGGCGCTCTCCAGTACGTCCGCCCGCACGTCGGTCAGCACCACCGACAGCCCCCGCTCGGCGAGCTGTCGCGCCAGGCTGAGCCCGATCCCGCTCGCAGCCCCGGTGACGACGGCGACCTGACCTGTTCCGAACCTCACGACGTATCTCCTGTCAGGTGGTCCACTTCGGCTCGCGGCGCTCGGCGAACGCCTTCGGGCCCTCCGCGAAGTCCGGGTGCGCCCAGTGCATCCGGAGCAGGGCCCAGCCGTACTCCATGGCGTGCTTGTAGCCCATCTCCTGGGCGCTCCAGAGGGCCTGCTTCGACAGCGACACCGCGTGCGGGGAGTTCTTCACGATGTCCGCGGCGATCTGCTCGGCGGTGCTGAGCAGGTCCTCCGGCGCGACCAACTCGTCCACCAGACCCAGCTGGTAGGCCCGCTCGGCGGAGAGCCGGAAGTTCTTCCCCTGCAACGTCATCCGCAGCGCGGTGCCCATCGGGAGCCGCTTGGTCAGCCCGATGTTCTCGATGGCGCCGACCATGCCGACGTTGACGTGGGTGTCCATGAAGGACGCGTTCGTGGAGGCCACGACGATGTCGGAGTCCACGACGAGGTGCAGCCCGCCGCCGTTCACCAGCCCGTTGACAGCGGTGATCACCGGCTTCCACACCCGGTTCTGATGCGGGGACCAGAACACCTCGTCGGTCATGGGGCCGTCACCCGCGCTGACCCGGCCGTTGGTGGCGACCGCGTTCACGTCCGCGCCGGTGGAGAAATGCCGCTCGCCCGTGGCGGTCACGATGGCGACCCGGATCTCCGGGTCGTCTCGCACCTCGTCCCAGATCGCCCGGGCACGCGCCTGCATGTCCCCGGTCAGCGCGTTGCCGCGGTCCGGTCGGTTCAGGGTGATCCGGGCGATGTGCCCGTCCCGCTCGTAGAGCAGGTCGTCGAAGGGCTCGCTGAGGTCAGCGGGATTCATCTGGCACCTCCATGTGCGGGGACGGTCGGGAACGGACGCTGGGGTCACGGGTCGAGCAGTACTTCCTGCCCGAACGACGCGACGGGGATACCGTCGGCCAGCCGGACGGCGCCGCGGGCGAAGCCTCGCCCGCCTGCGTTCGACTCGGCCTTCGCCTCGACCAGCACCCAGTCCCCACGGGGGAACGGACGATGTATCCAGAGGGCGTGGTCGAGGCTCACGGAGCGGCGCTGCTCACGCATCGGCGCCCCGGGCCGCCGGGCGGAGCCACTGACCCCGATGTCGGTGAGGATCACGAGCAGGCAGGCGTCGAGCACCGGGTCCGGTGGGAGCGGCGAGCGCAGCCGAGCCCAGTACGGGTGCAGCCGAGCCGGGCCACCCCGCACGTGCGGGTGGACCGAGCGCACCTCGAACGGAGCCAGCGGCAGCGCAGTCGTCATGGGTGAGTCGAGGACCTCGCACGGCGGGCCACCGGCCTCCGTCGGAACGCTCCAGTCCGGAGTGGACTCCTCCGGGAGCCGGAACGCGGTCTCGACGTTCGCGACGAGCCGCCCGTCCGATCCGGTGACCGCGACCCGCCGGAGGGCGGTGGTCCGCCCGTCCCGGACCCTCTCGACCGCCAGTCCGACGGGGTCCCCCACCGTGCCCGGCCGGACGAACCGGGCGTGCAGCGAATGTGGCGCGAGCGCAGGCCAGCCCACGGGCACCGTGCGCGCCGCCGCCCGCAGCGCCAGGGCGAGCAGGTGGCCACCGAAGGCCCGCGCACCGTTGGTGGGCGGGACGACGGCGCCGAAGTGGTCCGACGCGCCCGTCGGCGCGAGGGCCAGCAGGCGGTCGAGCGAGACCTCAGCCTCGGCGCCCGGAACCTCCTTCGGCCCCGGCGCGACCGCGCGACCCACCACATTCCCTCCTCCGAGGCAGAGTGCACTCAAGATAGGCCGTCAGCGGAGCCCGGGACAACCCCGCGACCTGAGGAGAAGCCTGTGGTGAGGGCGTCAATTCGCCGCAGGGTCTTCCCGTGCGACGGGTAATGGAGTGTACTTTTTGACAAGCAACGACATGGAGGTGCCAATGGAGATCAAGGGCAAGAAGGCGATCGTCTTCGGCGGTGCGTCCGGGATGGGGCGGGCGACGGCAGAGCTGTTGGCCGCCCGCGGCGCCGAGGTCGCCGTACTCGACCGGCCGCAGTCCGCGGGCGCGGAGGTCGCCGCCGGCTTCGGCGGCTCCTTCCACGCGGTGAACGTCACCGACTTCGCGGGCACAGAGTCCGTCATCGCGCAGGCGGTCGACCAGCTCGGTGGCCTGCACGTCACCGTCACGACCGCGGGCGGCGGCATCGCCAAGCGCACGCTCGGCAAGGAGGGGCCGCACGACCTGGAGTCCTTCCAGGCCGTGCTGAACCTGAACACGGTCGCGACCTTCAACATCAGCAGGCTCGCCGCCGCGCACATGGCGCGTAACGAGGCCGAGGACGAGGACACCCCTGAGCGCGGTGTCATCGTCAACACCGCGTCCATCGCCGCGTTCGAGGGCCAGATCGGCCAGGTCGCCTACACCGCCGCCAAGGCCGCCATCGCCGGGATGTGCCTGACCATGGCCCGCGACCTGGGCTCCTTCGGCATCCGGGTGCTGGCCATCGCGCCCAGCCTGTTCTCCACCGGGGCCACCGTGAACGTGCCCGAGGAGATGTCGAAGGCGCTGGTCAAGGACGCCGCGTTCCCCAAGCGGATGGGCCGCCCGGAGGAGTACGCGAAGCTGGCGCTCGCCATCGTCGACAACCCCATGCTCAACGGCCAGTGCCTGCGCCTGGACGCCGGGCAGCGGTTCGCCCCGCGCTGACCCGCAGCGGAACGATCCCGATGACGACCATGCATCCCCGCAGGCTGCCGGACGTCCTCGCGGTGCGCGCCGCGCACACGCCGGACGTGGTGGCCCACGACGACACCACCACCACCCTCACCTTCGCCGAGTGGGACCGCCGCTGCAGCAAGGTCGGCGGCGGGCTGGCCGCGGCCGGGGTGGCCCCGGGCGACCGCGTGCTGCTCCCGATCACCAACAGGCACGCGACCGGGTTCGCCGTCGCGTACCTGGCCGCCATGCGTGCCGGTGCGATTGCGGTCCCACTGAGCCCGCGGCTGGCGCCGGCGGAGGTCGAGTACTTCGCGGGCCTCGTGGGCGCGAAATGGGCGATCACGGATGTCCCGGAGCGCATCGCCCACGTGTCCGTCCAGCGCACCTGGCACGTCGACGACATGCCCGCCGACCTCGGCGCGCTGCCCGAGCAGTCGACGCTGGACCCGACCGCGGACGCGGACATCGTGTCCACCTCGGGCACCACCGGCCGCCCCAAGGGCGTGGTGTTCAGCCACGAGGAGCTGGTCTCCCGGATGGGGGACGGCACCGGGACCGCCCGGTCGGGGCGGCTGCTGCACGCCCTGCCGTTCTCCGGCTTCGGCGGCTGCCACGGCCTGATGCTGTCCACCCTGCAGTTCGGCAGCACCCTGGTCACCCAGCCCGCGTTCGACGCCCACGGGTTCCTCGACCTCGTCGCGTCCCGCGAGCCGGACACGCTACACCTGGTCCCCTCGATGATCCGGCTGATCCTCGACCTACCGGACGTCGCCGGGCACGCCATGCCGTCCGTGCGCTGGATCATCACCGGCACGGCGCCCGTACCGCACGACAGCATCGAGCGGATGACCGCGCTGTGGCCGCACATCCGGGTGATCAACACCTACGGGATGACCGAGGGCTCGGTCGGCCTGTCCACGCAGGGGACCTCGGCCCGCAAGCCCGGATGCGTGGGGAAGCCCACCGTCCCGGGTACGGTCCAGATCCGGGACGAGTCCGGGGTCGTGGTGCCGGACGGAACGCCGGGCGAGGTGTGGACGAAGGCGCTCAGCCGTCGTCGGTACTGGAACGACCCGGACACCTCGGCGTCGACCTGGCAGGACGGCTGGCTGCGCACCGGTGACCTCGGCCTGATCGACGCGGACGGGGACGTCATCCTCACCGGCCGCGCCAAGGAGCTGATCATCCGGGGCGGGTACAACATCAGCCCGGCCGAGGTGGAGGACGTCCTGCACGCCCATCCCGCGGTGCGCGAGGCCGCCGTGATCGGGGTCCCGCACGAGGTGCTGGGCGAGGACGTCGCAGCCGCGGTGGTGCTCCGCCCCGCCGCGACCGCCGACCCCGCCGAGCTCGTGGAGTGGTGCCGCGCCCGGCTGGCCTCGAACAAGGTCCCGCGTACCGTCGTCGTGCTGGACGACATGCCCTACAACCAAAACGCCAAGGTCCTCAAGCGCGAGCTCGCCCCGCTGCTCGAAGCGGCCGCGCAGCAGCGCCGCGCCCAGGCCGCGGCCTCCTGATCCCCTCCCCGGAGTCGGAGTTCTCACCGATGAACGTCACGATGTTGCTGGACATGGCCGCCGACGGGTTCGGCGACCGCATCCTGGTCGGCACCCGCGAGGACGGCCTGTCCGGGGAGCGGCTGCGACGGCTGGCGGCCGGCGGAGCGACCCTGATCGCGGAGTCGGGCGCGGACGCCGTGCTCTACCTCGCGGTCAACGGCCCCGCCTTCCCGGTCGCGATGTTCGCCGCCGCCCGGGCGGGCGTGCCCCTGGTACCCGTGAACTACCGCCTCGGCGCCGAGCAGCTGGACTCGCTGGTCGCCAACCATCCGAAGGCACTGGTGGTCGCGGACGCCGGCCAGACCGCGGTGATCGAGCGGGCCGGGCTCGCCGCGCGCACCCGGGCAGAGTTCCTCGCCGCCGCGGAGAGCGCCCGGCCCGGGGAGAACGAGCCCTTCGTCGACCCGGACTCGGCGGCGGTGATCATCTACACCTCCGGCACCACCTCAGCGCCGAAGGGCGTGGTGCTCCGGCACTCCAACCTGGTCTCCTACGTCCTCGGGACGGTGGAGTTCGGCAGCGCGGACGAGGCGGACGCGGCACTGATGAGCGTGCCGCCCTACCACATCGCGGCCGTGTCCAACGCGCTCACGAACCTCTACGCGGGCCGCCGGGTGATCGTGCTGGAGGCGTTCACCCCGCAGGACTGGGTGCGGACCGTGCGCGAGCAGGAGATCACCAACGCGATGGTCGTGCCGACAATGCTCGCCCGGATCATGGACGAGCCCGGGCTGGAACGCGCCGTGCCCTCGCTGCGGGCCCTGGCCTACGGCGGCGCCGCCATGCCGCGCCGCATCATCGAGCAGGCGCTGCGCGAGTGGCCGCACGTCGGCTTCGTCAACGCCTACGGTCTCACCGAGACCAGCTCCACGATCACCGTGCTCGGTCCGGACGAGCACCGCGAGGCGCAGGACTCCGCCGACGACGTGGTCCGCGCGCGGTTGTCGTCGGCGGGCCGGGCGGTGCCCGGCATCGAGATCGAGGTGCGCGGTGAGGACGGGCAGGCGGTCCCCGCAGGCACCCCCGGCACCGTCTGGGTACGCGGCGAGCAGGTCTCGACCGAGTACTCGGGTAAGGGCTCCTCCCTGGACGCTCAGGGCTGGTTCTGCACCCGCGACCAGGGCAGGCTGGACGCCGAGGGCTATCTGTTCATCGAGGGCCGCGTGGACGACACGATCATCCGCGGCGCGGAGAACATCGCTCCCGCGGAGATCGAGGACGTGCTGCTACGCCATCCGGACGTGGCCGACGCCGTGGTCGTCGGGGTGCCGGACGACGAGTGGGGCCAGCGGATCGAGGCCGTCGTCGTCCCGCGCCGGGGCACGGACCTCGACGAGGCAGCGCTCGCCGAACTGCGGGACATCGTGCGCGGCACCCTGCGCAGCTCCAAGACCCCGGACCGGATCCTCTGCTGGCCGGAGATCCCGCGCACGCCGACCGGCAAGCTCCTGCGCCGCGATGTCGTCGCGGGGTTGGCACCCACGCCGAACTGACGGCTTCCGGGGTGGGGTCGGGGTGCCCCGACACCACCCCGAGGCCCAGGTTCGACAGATGCCCCCGTGCGCGCGGCAGGGTGCTCAGGGCCGACCGGCCCCCGGGACGTCGACGTCGATCGCCACGATCCGGCCCTGCGGATCCGTCCGAGCCTCGTGCATCGGCCGGACCGGCCCGACGGTCAGGTAGAGCGTTCGCCGCTCCGGTCCGCCCAGCACGCAGGCGACCGGCGAGTCCATGCCGAAGTCGATCTGCCGGTCCAGCGTGCCGTCCGCGAGGAAGCGGAACACACCGTGCCCCTTGGGATCCGCAACCCAGACTGCGTCCTCGGCGTCCAGGCAGACCCCGTCCGCCCAGGTGCCCGACGGCAGGTGCGCCAGGTCGCGGCGCTCGCCGAGCGTGCCGTCCGCCGCGATGTCCTGGACCGAGATCCGGTGCAGCCGGGTCTCCGCGACCACGAGCCGTCGCCCGTCCGCGGTGACCGCCACCCCGTTGGGCCGCCAGAGCTCGCCCTGCTGCAGCTCGACGCTCCCGTCCGGGCGGACGAGGCAGACCCCGGTGGCCTGGCGCTTCTCCCCCGCGGCGGCGTCGTAGCCGAAGCCGGTCACGTAGGCGTTCCCGTTCGGGGCCACCACCATGTCGTTGAGGTCGGCCGGCACCGTGCGACGCAGGTCGGCGTGCAGCCGGGCTCCGTCCGCGTCGACGCGGTACACCGTGCGCCGGTGCATCGACACGGCAAGCAGTGTCCCGTCCGGCAGCCAGCCGAGCCCGGAAGGCGTACCCGGGATGATGCCGACGTCCTCGGCACGCGCCGGAGCCCCGGGCTCGTCCACCAGTCTGCAGATTCGCTCGCGGGCCATGTCCGAGAACCACAGCGCGCCCTCGTGCCAGCGCGGCCCCTCGGCGAACCCGATCCCCGAGACGACCAGCCGCCCCGTCCCCTGCTGCGCGGTCACATCGGATCCCTTCCTCGGCAACTCTAAGAGGTCACTATATGACGCCAACAGCTCTCGGTCCCGTACGGAGCGCCGCTCGGGGTCAGAAGGCCGTCGACCCTACCGGGATCGCGATCTGCGTGCTCTCCAGGAACTTCGCGAGACCCGCGATGCCGACGAAGGGGCGGACGTGGTTCTCCAAGTACCGCGTGCACATCAGAGGCGTGCTCGCGCTGACGTCGACAATCTCGAGGTAGAGGTCGGGCAACGGGTTGACCGTCGCCGAGGTCCGCGGGCTCCGGCATCGTCGATCTCGTCGAGCACCCAGCGAGCGACGAACTGTCGGACACTGCCTACGCTCTGCCCCGCCGTTTCGTCGACGGACACCCGCCGGTCGCAACCGCCTCGGTGCGGCAGATGACGTGGCGCAACAGCGCTGCGCCCGCGTGTCCGCCCAGGTCCCTCAGCGCGGGATCTCCGGGAAGATGAGTGTGCTCGGGCGCTCCGGGCCGCGCAGGACCTCGATGGTCGGCGGTGTCGGCTCCACGGGGGTGTCGAAGACGTCCGGTCGATCAGGTTCAGGGTCATATGGACCCGCTGCCCCGGGCGCACCAGGAAGGACGTTGGGAAAGCGCTACGTTTCTCGGACACCCCCGGCCCTGCGGCAGCGATGGTCAGCGAGGCGGCTCCGCCTCTGCCGCAGAAACCGCAGAAATCGCAGAATTCGTCAGCCGGGCTTTTCTGCGGTTTCTGCGGTTTCTGCGGCACGGGGGTGGACGGTCCAGGTCGGAGATGCTCGGCGACCTCGTCTCGGCCTCACCATCTGCTCCGCAGCGCGAACGAAGCCGTGGTCCTCGAGCAGATGCAGGGCTGGGTCGAGGTCGGCTACCTTCTGGAAGCGCGACCTGGACAGCGCGGAGAAGGCATCACGGCGGCTGAAACTCGTCAGCTGGGCTCGAACGATCCACTCGAGCACGACTCGGGCGTCGTCCACGGTGGGGTCGGCGCCCATGCGGTCGAAGACCGCGAGGGCGTGGGCGAGGAAGTACTGACCGAGGCGGGCGGCGGCGTCGACCTGGCGAGCGGCGACGGGCTGGAGCCACGCGGTCGGCAGGGTCTCGGCGAGGTGCAGCAGGCCGGCGATTCGGGCGGTGGCGCCGGTAAGTTTGGAGGCCCAGTCGGTGATGTGAGCCAGCTCGGCGTGCGGGGCCAGCTTGGGTTCGAGGGTGCGTTCGAGGTCGAGGACGCGGTGGTTGGCCTCGTCGTTGAGGCGCAGGCGCAGCGGTTCGGGCTGGTCGGCAAGGGTGACGACCAGGCGGGCGAGGCGGCTGGTGTACGTGCGGTCGACCGGTGCGGGGACGGCGGCGGCGCCGACGCGGCGGCGGCCGACGGTGTTCTCCGGGAGTGAGTAGAGGATGCGGGCGAGCAGGCCGCGGCCGCGGAAGCCGGGCATCTTGGCGATATCGGTGAGGACCTCGGGCTGCAGGGCGAGGCCGATGGTCAGGGCCGGCTTGGGGACGTGTTCGGCGGGGCGGCCCTTGCGGTCGACGCGGAGCAGGTCGCCTGCGTGGCCCTTGAGGAACACCTCCAGCGATGGGACGCCACCGGAGTAGCGGCCGGCCAGTGTGGAGAAGATCCCACCCTCGGCAGAAAGCACGGCGAGGCGGCCGCCTTGTTCGGCGAGCAGGGACGCAGCAGCTTCGGTGGTGACGTCGTCCGCGATCAGTCTCGGGAGCGGTGGGACCACGATCTCCTCGGCGGCGATCGCCGCGTCCTGGGCAGAGGCGAGGGCTTCGTCGCGGGTGAGCCGGTTGCGGGCTTGGGTGGCGTCCTTGGCGCGGCGCTCGGCGTCGGTCAGAGCTACCTTCTTCGCCAGCTCGGCTTCGACGATCAGAGGACGCACTTGCTCGACAAGGGTCTGTTCCGCTTCGAGCAGCGGGGCGGTCATGGCGGCGAACACGGCGCTCTTGCGGGAGCCGGGTGGCATCGCGACCACCGTGTAGAGGTTGAGCGGCTCGCGCCAGCCCGGCCGTACTTCGAGCTCGGCACGCCCACCGGCCGCCGTGGAGAGTGCAGCGAGGGCGAGACAGCCGGGGAGGTCGAGTGGGGTCTGGGTGAACTCGGCGACCGCCAGGACCATGTCGGCCACCCACGGCGGGAGTGCATCGACCGGGAACGGCGGCACCAGCCGCCGTGGAGTCAGCGGCGCGGGGTCGGCGTCCCAACCGGGTGTTGCGGGCTGGTCGTCGCCGTGCAGGACGGCGAGGCGGCGGTCGGCGTCGAGGCCGGTGAGGATGTCGTGGGCGGTCCGGCGGGACCGGGAGGTCACCGTGGGTCTCCTATCGGAATCCGTCGCGGTCGCAGGCCACCGGCGGCGAGGCCGGAGCGGATGGTGGCGTCTGCTTCGACGGGTGGGAGGCCGATGGCGGCCGAGGCTTCGGCCAGGGCAGCGACGGCAAGCCCTCTGGGGAGGACGTCGGCGGCGACGAGTTGGCCGAGGGCGAAGGCGGCGCGGTTGAGGGTGTCGTTGCGGCAGCCGGGATGCGCCGCCAGGACGGTTTCCAGCTCGCTGTGCAGCGCCGCGGCGGCGTAGCGGGAGCGGCGGCCGACCACGTCGAGGAGCGGGGCGAAGTCGCGTCGACGCGGGGGGCGGGGTGGGTGGGGCACCGGCTCGCGCAGCCGGTCGGCAATCCATTCCGGTAGTGGTGCGACGACGTCGTGTCCGTTGCTGCGGTAGCGGCGCCCCCGCACGATCGAGCCCGCGGCGACGACGTAGCCGCCACAGGCGCGGATGTCGATGAGCCAGCCGAGGCGGCCGGCCGAGTTGCGAATACGGAGGCCGTCGGGTGCGCGGAAGTAGAGGTGCTCGCCGCCGGAGGCGGTCTGCACGCTCAGCGTCTCGAACGGTGCTGGCTGCCCGGCTTCGTCGGCCAGGGTCGCGAGGACGTCGACGCCGTCGCCTATCCCGGGGCGGTCCCATTCGCGTGGTCGCGGCGCACCGTGAGCGGGGGTGTCGAGGTCGACGACTACCAAGGAGGAAGGCCCACAGGCGAGCCCGATATTGAATTTTCCCTGTGACCAGGCCCTGCGAATGCGTGCCTCGTCGGTGGTTGCGCGGGCTTCCCAGTCGCGGACGGCGGGCCTCTTGTCGTTGGGTCGCAACGGGAAGACTCGCCAGCCACGGGCTGCGTGGGCGAGGGCCGAGCGCAGTAGGTCAGGCTCGGTCATCGATGTCACCTCCCGGCATGAGGCGGAGAACAGGTCGGGGAACTGGCGCATACTCGGCGTCATGACGTGGACACCGACCGAGCCGCAGTGGACGGTCCCGTCGCTCCACGAGATCGCCGACCTGCACTGGCTCGCCTACGCCGACGCGACCGAGTCGGGCTCGGGACGCGCAGCTGGGATCGTCGCGACGCTGGCGTGGGTCCGCGGTGGACAGACCGCGCCGGTGACCGGCCGCGAGGAACGCCCGGTGAGCCAGGCCCTGGCTGAGGCGGAGCTCTGGGTTGCTCGCGCAGCCCTCGCACCAGACGCTGCTCCGCCCGCTCACGCTCTGTCCCAGACACTCGGTGTCGACTACTGCCCACCGCTCGACGTTCCGCCCACCAGAGCCGAGGGCACTGCAGCAACCCTGGGTTGGCTGCTCGGCACGAACGCGTCTCCCCCACTGCCGTTGCCGGCAAGGCGCCCCGACGGACAGCTGGCCGACGCTCATGAGCTGGTCGAAGCTGCGATGGCGTCGGCGCCGCTCAAGATCTGGGGACCAGAGCAGCGTCATGCCGCCCGGAACGAGGCACAGGCGACTGTGGAGCGGTCGCGGCGCCTGACCGCGCGGATCGCGGCGGCGCGGCAACGGGTGCAGTCGGGCTAGCGTTCGGCGACGGCTTCGGCGTCCCACTCCGGGACCTCCTCTCGGGTCTGCTGCCAGGCAGCCACGTCGCGGACGGCGGCGTCCTCGGCCTCGCGCTGGGCGTCTGCTGCATCGCGGGCGGCGATCTCGGCGAGCGCGAGCTGCGCGCGGCCCACGGCTGCGGTGGTCTCGTCGACTGTCGGGATCCGCCCTCGGCTGTCCTGGGCGGTCTCACTGGGCTCGGCAACGCTGATATCTCGGACGTCGGGCACGTCCGTCCCGATGCCGGCGCGCAGGTCACCGGACTCCGAGCGCTCGAGGTCGGCGACGTCCAGCTCCGTGATCTCGCGGTGCCGCTCCTCCTCGCGCTGGCTGGCGAGGTGCACCGCGAGCCACTCCTCGGCGGTCACGCGATCCACGGGGTGAGCGAGGTCGACACCGCGCGCGCCGAGCTCGACCCGAGCGCGCTCGGCCCGATCGCGGGTCTGAGCAGTGTGGACGAACCAGGCCGCGCGGGCCCGGTCGGCGACTTCGAGCTGCGCCGCCCGCTCGGCCAGCGACTCGGCCTCGGCGCGAGCCTTCTGCGCGGCGCCATGCAGCGCGTCCCGCTCGGCGTCGTCGGTGATGGTCTCGGCGCGGGCCGCCCAGATCTCTGCGTCGCCGGCCGTCTTCGTTGCCTGCTGGTGGACCTGATCGAGCTCGTCGCCGACCCACCGCGGCGCCCAAGCGGTCTCGCGCTGGTAGGCGCGGACCCGCATTCGCAGCTGCCCGTCGGTCAGATCTGCTTCCTCGGCGCCTGCGTCGGGCAGGTCGAGCGCACGGTGGGCAGCACGAAAGAGGGCAGCAGATTCGACGAGGCCAGCGGACGGTGCGGCGCCGAGCGGGTCATGGTCGTCGGTATGGCCGGCGTGCTCGCGGTAGGCGGCCGCCCAACCGGCTCGTCGTTCCCACTCCGCCCGCCCGACGACGTCGTCGGGTACGGACCCGAGCGCCGTCTGCGCCCACGGCGGCGGGTCGGACGCGAGTTCAGCGCCGAGTTCGTGACGGCGCAGGTCGACGGCCTCGGCCCGTTCCCGCAGCCAGTCGGCCCAGTCCGCAGGAGCGTCTCGCGGGACGAGATCGGCTGCGGACTCGATCTCGGGCGTCAGCCGGCCGTGCAGCGTGGTGGTGATGCGGTGGTGCAGCACCTGCGCCGGTGAGCGGGCGTCGTCGAGGCTGCGACCGTCGATCGCCCCGCGTAGGACAGCGGCGGGGTCGTGCCCGGCGAGCTCGGCGGTGCGCAGCAGCCGGTCCAGCGAGCTCAACGCCTCGTCGGCGGCCAGGCGTTCACGGATGCGCGGCGCGAGGACTCCGTCGACGGTGAGCTGATCCAACGTGGCCGCGGTCCGACCGGCCGTCACGTGACCGGCACCCTCGATGAGCTGCCCGGCATGGGTGAGGGTCGACCGCGCGGTGATCTGGGCCTGCTCGCGCTCCGCGAGTGCGGTCTGATCTGCCTCCGCCGCGGCGAAGACGTCGGCGAGGATCGCCCGAGCCGTACGGGGTTCGGTCTCCAGCGTCTGGCCGGGGAGCGCGTCGGAGGCGGTGGGGCGGGTGACGGTCCACGCGGTGTTGCGCTCCCGACCGCGGGTCAGCGCGACGTACACGGCGGAGGCGTCGGCGCCAGGGGCGAGGACGGAGTGTGCGGTGTCGACCGTGCGGCCCTGCGCGGCGTGCACGGTGCTGGCGTAGGCCAGCGCGAGGTGCGAGCGCACGTACTCCAAGGACAGCTGGATCGCCTCACCGCCCAGCACCGGCGTCACCGCCAGCCCGCCGTCGTCGCGAAGGGCGGTCACGCGGTAGGTGCTGCGGTTGATTGGCGCGCGGGTGTTCCCGGCGAAGCCGACCAGGTTCCAACCGTTGCGGCGCGCCTGCACGAGATCGCCGACCCCGGCGACGGTGCCCTGCAGCCCGAGCTCGACGCCGCGTTCCTCGACCCGACCGAGATCGACGAGCTGGGCGCGCAGCTCCGCGCTGACCCGGGCGGCGGCGTCGTTGCTGTCGACGATCAGCACGGAGTCGCGTCCGGCGAGGGTGTCGGCCAGCCACGCCCGGGCTGCTGAAGCCTCGGCCTGCTCGGGTGCGCCGGCGTCGACCAGTCGGCCGTGGCGTTGGTAGGCGTCGAGTGCGTCGGGTCGGCCCTCGCGCAGCTGCAGCGAGGCATGGCGTTCCCAGTTGGCGGCGAAGCGGCGGACCTCGCCGAGGTGATAGGTGATGCCCCGGTCGCCGACGTCGGCCAGCGCCCCTCCCGGTCCCACTGCGCCGAGCTGGCGGGGATCGCCCACGAGTAGGAGCTTGGCGCCGGCGGCATCACAGCGGCGGGTGATCTCGGCCAGCTCACCGGTCGAGGCCATCCCGGCCTCGTCGACCACGACCAGGTCGCCCTCGCGGGGCACCATGTCCCCCGGCGTGTTCGACAGCCACCGCGCGGTGTTCGCCGCCGTCAGCCCCTCCTCGGCGAGCAGGTCCGCCGCGACCTGGGACGGCGCCAGGCCGAGCACGCGGCGCCCGGAGGGCGTCCAGGCGTCGGTCAGCGCTCCAACGGTGAAGGTCTTGCCGGTGCCCGCCGCCGCGGCGAGGACCTCGACGCGTGCCCCTGAGGTCAGCACGCCCCGCACGGCGGCGGCCTGGTCAGCGCCGAGCTCGTGGCCAGACTCGGCGAAACGAGCCACGATCGCGTCGGCTTCGGCGGGATCGAGCGCAGCGGCACCGCGCACCACCGCGGTGCGTCGCAGCAGGCGTTCGGCGGCGAGCTGGCCGGGCGCGCTGTAGCGCTCCCCGCCCGGTCGCGCGAACATCGACGCCCCGTCCTGGCGACGCAGCTCGCTCGGCAACGAGTCCAGCACCGGCGGCGGAGTGATCGGCACAGCCTGAGCGAGCGCGGTGTCGGTCAGCTTCTCCAGCAGCGGCCGAACCTGGTCCGGTGGGATGCCCAGCTGGCCGGGCAGCTCGTCGGACACCGCGCGCATCAGATCCGCCCGCGACCACGACGCCCGCGCCGTGCCTACGTTGGCCAGCGCGCGCTCGACGACGTCCTCGACCGACCACTCCTCCGCCGCACCTTCCTTCTGGGCGCGCTCGACCACCTGATGCGCGACCTGGCTGAGCCCACCGGCGACGGCTTGCCGGGCCTCGGCCTCCCACCGGTCGAGGCGCTCGCCGAGCGACTCGCCGTCGTGGCTCTTCACCGCACGGGTCGCGAGGGTGGCCTGCTGGGCGAGCCGGGTGCGTTCCAGTGGGGAGGGCTCGCGCCCGAAGCGGGCGGTGAAGGCATCGACCAGCTCCCGCGTGCGGGCGGTGATGGCGTGTCGGCGGGAGGAGAACAGCTCCAGCAGCTCCGGTTTAATGCCGACGACCTCGCGCGCCCGCCCGTCCGGGCGGGTGGCCAGCTCCACCCCGAGTGTCCGCGACAGGTGCGCTTCCATGACCCGCTCGGCGATCGCACCCGCCGCACCCCGGTGGGCGTGGATGGTGCGGGAGTCCAGCGCCCGCCACTTGCCGTCGGCGGACTGGACGCGGTTGAGGATCGCGTTGTGCACATGCAGCTGCGGGTCCTGGTCGCGGGAGTCGTGCTGCAGGAACTGGGCGACGACGAACTCGTGGGCGTCCACCCACCGCCCACCGCCACCCCCGTGGTGACCAGCACGTGCGTAGCCGGCCGCGTCCTGCAGGTAGTCGAGTCCGGCCCGGGCCCCGGCGAGCACCGCGTTCTCCACCGCCTGCTGGTGCGCCGCCCACGCTGACGCCGCCCGCTCGTCTCCCGCCGCGCGGGCGTCGTTGGCGGCCCGCTCGAAGGCTGCTCCGAGCACCGTCACGCTCTTCGGCGCCGAGAAGGTCGCGTCGATGAACGCCACCGCTTGCCGCGAGGACTGCTCGGCCCGCGCGCGTAGCTCGGCCCGACGCTCCGGCCCTGCCTGCGGCTCAGCTGTCAGCAACTCTGCATAGATCTGCCCGGGCGACCGGAACTTCTTGTGCGGAGACGCGAGCGGCGCTGCCTTACCCCACGTCGATCGCGACTGCGCCGCGGGATCGCGCGGGTCGAGCAGGTGCGTGTAGACAGCCTCCATCAGCTCGGCGTCGACCTCGCCGGCGAGCCCGAGGCGCTCGGCCCCGGCCCCGTACCAGAGCCCGGCAGGCTCCCCGACAGCGACGGCGCCGGTGTAGTAGCCCTCCCGGCCGCCGGCCACAGGGCCGGTCAGGTAGCCGACGTCGTGGCCGATCGCGAGGCTCAGCACCGGCGCCCTCCGGCCGCGTCGCGCATGTCCATCGGATCGTGATGCCTAGGTGTGTATCGGCTTTGGATCTTGAGTAGTTGATCTTGGGAGAGTGTCCTCATCGGTGGGCCTTCCGGTGCTGTGCGCGGTCGTGTCGCTCGGCGGTCGCGAGCTGCTGCTCGGTCGGTTCGGGCAGTGCGCGGCGCGTGGCCCAGGCGTGGACGACGTCGCTCGCGGCTTCGGCGAGCGGGGCGACCGGAGCGGGACCAGCGGCGTCTCCGCCCTCGATGTGCAGCGCGAGTTCGCAGCCGCCGACGGCGGTGCGCAGGCGCTTGACGACGCCGGGCCGGTAGCGGTCGTGCCAGTCCCCGATGCGCTGCCAGGAGCCGGCCTCGTCGTCGTAGGCCGCGGCGTGCGCGCCGCGCAGCCACCACAGCTCCTCGACGACGGCCGGATGCCAGAGCCAGCACGAGGGCAGCTCGGCGTCCGGATAGCGCAGGAACACCGTCTCGACCCAGTCGACCAGCCCCGCCATCTCCGTCACGGCCGGGTCCGAGTGCTCGGCGAGTAGCCACCCGCCGCTCGTCGAGCGTCGCCCGCCCTCGCCCGTCGAGGCCGAGGCGTCGCCCGCCGGCGGGCGCGAGCGGGAGAGGCGGGTGACGTCGCCCGCCAGTTGGCGGACCAGACCGTCGAGCTCGCCCAGTCGCCGCTGGGTCCGCTCCAGCGAGCGGGCGAGGGCCGTGATCACGGTGTCGCGTTCGTCGGTCACGACTGCCGCCCCGGCAGCTGAAGCACGTTGTCCGGTGCGGTGATCTCGCGCTCGCGACGGTCGACGCCCTCGTCCCGCACACGTCGGGCGAGCGCGCCGAACCGCTCCGGCCATCGGGTCGCCAGCGCGTCGACGGCGCCAGCCACCGCGTTGTCGCGCCACCTCCGCAGCCGCCCCACCTGCGCCTCGCGACGGACGACCCGAGCATGCGACCGGACGTCGCGCCGTCTCCATGCCATCCGGACCCGCCCGATGGCCGGCGGGATGCCGCGCCGGAAGACCACGACCTGTCCCGCGGGCAGGTTCGCGATCTGCGCCGGCGCGAGGACGGGCACCCGTCGCACCGTCCGCGAGGCGAGCCGGCCGTGGAGGTCGGTCGTCGTGACGGGCTCGTCGCGCTCGCCGGCCAATGTGGACCAGTAGGACAGGTCGTCACGATCGCGAGTCCCGCCGAACACCATCACCGCCGCGGTGTTGTTCAGGATGATCGCCGCACCGGTCTCGCCCCACCGTGCGATTACCTGCGCCCGCGACTGGAAGGCCCCGATGATCGAGACGCCGCGCCCGCCCATGTCCGCGGTCCAGGACTGCAGCGGGACCGGCGAGATCAACGCCGCCTCGTCGAGCGCGAGGGTCAGCGGCGGGTCCAGGCGCCCGCCGGGCCGGACCGCCGCGAGCCGCCGCGCTTCCCTCGCGATGAAGCCCGTCAGCGCGCACACCAGCGGCGCCGCCTGCGTCTCCTCCGCGCCGAGCAGGTAGACCGTCGCCCGGGTGTCGAGCAGGTCGCCGACGTCGAACGGGTGCGCGCCGCTCGCCGCGGCCGACGCCGCCGGCGAGGTCAACCAGCCCAGCGCCGGCATGATCGTCGAGGTGATCGACGTCCGCGTCCGGTCGTTGGTCGTGACGAACTGCGTGGCGTCCTGGACGTACTCCGGAGCGGGCGACTTCCGCAGTAGCGACGTGACCTCGCGGTGCGCCCCGTCCGGGTCGGCGACCCACCCGAGGACCTGGCGCATGGTCAGCTCCCCCAGCGCCGCTGCGTGCATCAGCGCGGCAAGGACACGCCGAGCCTGGGTGTCCCAGAACTCGCGGTCGCCACCGCCGTGCGAACCCGCCGCCAGCAGGTCCGTTGCGCGCTCCGCCGCCGTCACCGGATCCGCGCAGCCGGTGAGCGGGTCGAAGGTGATCGTCGACGCGTGGCCGCCCAGCCCGACGGCGTTGAAGACGTAGGTCGGGCCACGACGAGCGCGGAGCGGCCCGGTCAGCTCGAGGAGATCCGTTCGGGTCGAGGTGACGACGGCGGCACCGGGGGCGTCGAGCAGTCGACCTGCCAGCCACCCCGTCTTGCCGGTGCGCGGCCCACCGAAGATCAGCGTGACGTCCTCGATCGAGGCCCAGACTCGCTGCAGGCCGACACGGCACAGCGCGACCCCGACGTCGGACGTTCGGATGCGACCCCGCTCGGCCAGCGGCTGCGCCGACAGGGCCGGGCGAACCGAGGCCGCCTTACGCCGGATCGCTGCGCCCGAGGCCACGCGCGCGATGTCGACCGACGAGGCCACTCCGGACTTCCGGCGTGACCGGGCTCCCCAGCGAGTCACCTTCGCCGATGTCCGGCTCCAGCGATGCCACCCCCACGCCACGAGCAGCGCTCCTGGGACGAGCAGCACCCAGAACGGCAGGTGCCGAACCGACCACCAGCCCGGAAGGACGGCGCAGGCGGCCACGATCACGGCCAGGCCCCGCGACCCGCGCACCCACACGGCTACCGCTCCGATCGCAAGGAGCAGGCACAACAGAACGGGCGAGTAGGTCATGACGCGTTCTCCTCGGGATCGTCCGCTGCGTCGTCGCGGCGGGAGGAGGCGAGTAGCTGGCGCGCCTCGTGCTCCGTCACGCCGAGCTCCCTGGCGAGGCGGCGACGACCGATGCCGGAGGCGATGAGCGCCTCGGCGCGGTCGTATCGACTCGGTTCCGACACGGGAGGGGCTGACTCCCACCACGGCGACAGAGGCTCGTCGCCGAGATCAGCGAAGTCGTCGTCGGCCAGCTCGACGGGCGGCGCCGGCTTGACGCGACCGACCAGGACGGCGAGATGCACGACGGCGCCCAGAACGGCCGGCGCGATCGCGGACACGACCACGACGACCCACCAGGGGGGCTCGAGCCCGTAGGCCTCGAGCCCATGGCCCAGTGCATTGGCTGCGACCGACAGGGCCAACAGACAGAGCGCCAGGGCGCGGGCGAACCGCCGAGCGGTGTCAGCCGCCCACCCGCCGAGCCAAACCAGGGAGCCCGCTGCCGCCCCGGCGTCGACGACGACGGGGAGCAGCCAGGCGAGCCACACCGCGAAGCCGCACATCCGGGCGAGATCGCGCAGGGCGGCGAAGGAGAGGACCGCGGCCGCCACCGCCACGACGAGCAGCAGCGAGAACAGAGCACCGCGCGCGGTCACCTGTGGTCTCCGCAGACAGCCCTGTCGATCAGCGCGACGTACCGGCCTCCTCGTTGTTCAGGACGGGCGTGGCCGCGTCGTCGAGCGTGGAGAAGAAGGTCGCCACCGCGCCGGGAACCCCCTGCCCGATCGGGCTGGCAACGAAGAGCACGAGGGCGACGAGCGCGAACAGCACCGCTCCCCCGGGCACGCGCGCCCGGGCACAGATGAACGCCCCGACGAGCGCGAAGAAGATCAGTACCCCGACGCCGTCCACCCCACCGGTCCTTTCGTCGCGCATCCGTGGTCATGCCGCCGCCCGCCTGCGACGCCGCCAGCGGGGGATCTGGAATCCGCCGTCGCGCAGGACGCGGACGAGTCGAAGCCGCTCCCGGTAGGTCAGCCCGCCCCAGATCCCGTGCGCCTCCCCGGTTGCGATCGCCGTCGCGAGGCATTCGGGCTGGACAGGGCACGACCGGCAGACCGCTTTCACCTGCCCCGCCGGCTGGCGGTCCTCCGGAAAGAAGAGGTCGGCGTCGATCTCCCGGCAGGTGGCGAACACCCGCCAGTCCGGGTCGACCTCGTGAACGAACAGGGCGGAGAAGAGCTCAGCCGCGCCCATCAGCAGCCTCCTCCGCGACGGCCGCAGTCCACTCCGCGACATCGACGGTGCGGTGCCCGGCTACCGCCGCCTCGGTCATGGCCTCGAGCGCCTTCGCCGGCACAACAATCCGCCCCCGAATCCTCAGCGCCGGGAACTCGCCGTCCTGGATCGCGCGGTACACGGTCATCTCCGACGCGCCGAGCATCCGCGCTGTCGCGGCAACGCTGTAGAAGGCCGGCGCGACCGAATCCGCACTGCTCTGCTGCTTCCTCATCAGTCCTCCTCAGAACGACCCGGCTCGACCATATGCACATAGTGCACCTGTGGTAGTAGGTGTGGTGACACGCCTGTGGATGGGCGTGTCGTGGAAGGTGGTGGTGCCCGACCGGCAAGATGCCGGTGACGAGGCGAGGAGGGTCGGTGGCGAGGCGCCCCAAGTACCAGCAGATCGCAGACGACCTGCGCGGCAAGATCCTGGACGGGACCTATGCCGTCGGCGACCTGCTGCCCTCCACCTCGGCGTTGATGTCGACCTACGCCGTGTCCGTCACCGTCGCCCGCGCCGCGGTCAAGCAACTGCAGTCCGACGGGCTTGCCGAGGGCCAACCAGGCAAGGGCGTCTATGTCTCGCGGGAGCCCGAGCCGTCCGCTCCGTCGGCCGAGTTCGTCGAGATCAGTCAGCGCATCGACGACCTCCGGGAGGCTCTCGACTCGGCGATGGCGCAGCTCGACGCGCGGGTGAGCGAGCTGGAGAAGTCGCTCCGCCGTTGACCGTCCGGCCGAGCTCGTCGATCCTGGCGGCGAGCAGGTCCGCCCAGCGACGCACCTCCGCGCCGAGCCGGGTCAGCTCCCGCTGCACCTCTCGTCGCTCGGCTGCGCTGAGCGAGGCCCCGCCGGCCTCCTCTTGTCGTCTGTCCTCCACGTGATCCACTCTGGCTTTCGCGAACTGCCCGCGGCAGGGCGCACATGGGGGCACACTCGGACGCCCGGGGTGCGGAGGGAGGTCGATGGCAGCCAACGAGCGGCTCTACGCGCTCCTGCGCGAGGCCGGCTACCTCGACCGCGACGGCTCCGTGGGCCGCAAGCGCTTCGCACGTGCGGTGACCGCGATGGCTGCGCGACGGGGACTCACCCGCGAGTACACGCACACCTACGTCAGCCGCTGGATCAACGGGACCATCCCGCGCGATGACGAGGCGAGGGCGTGCATCCTGCAGGCCCTGGGCGAACGTCTCGGGCGCGAGGTACGTCCCGACGAGGTCGGGTTCGTGGGTGGACAGACGGTGAGCCCCGACGTGGGCCTCAGCTACCCCACCGACGCCGACGAGTCCGCATCCACCCTCGCCGCCCTGCTCCAGGCCGACATCGACCAGGCCGGCTCGGTGGTCGCCTCGGCGGCAAGCCCAGCAGCATGGAACGAGGCCTCGCTGACGTGGCTCGTCGGCACGCGAGGCTCCGCCGACGTCGAGCCGAGGACCCTCGGCAGAGGCGATGTCGACCGGATCCGACAGACCCGGCTGACCTTCGCGATGCTCGACAACAGGTTCGGCGGCGGACACACGCGTCGGGCCCTCATCGCCTTCTTGCGGGACGAGCTACCGAAGTCCTTGCGTGCCGGCGCGTCGTCGACTGTGTACCGGGAGCTGTTCACGGCCGCCGCGGAGATCACCCAGCTCGCGGCCTGGAGCTCCTACGACGTCGGGCACCACGGTCTCGCCCAGCGCTACTTCATCCAGGCACTGGCGCTGGCCGACGAGGCCGGGGATCGCAGCCTCGCGGCGAGCATTCTCGACGCGATGAGCCACCAGGCGACCTATCTCGGCCGGTTCCGCGAGGCGGCGAATCTCGCCCGGGCCGCGCAACTGGGGACGAGCTCACTCGGCATCCCCGTGCTCAGCGCGCACTTCAGCGTGATGGAGGCACGGGCGCTCGCCAGGCTCGGCGACGCAACGGGGTGCGACGCGGCGCTCGGCCGAGCCACCTCGAAGTTCGAGCGCCACTCCCCTGGGGACGGTCCGGAGTGGATCCAGTACTTCGACGAGGCGGAGCTTGCTGCGGAACTCGGCCACTGCCATCGCGACCTCGGACGCCCATCCGATGCTGCGCACTGGGCCTCACAGGCCGTGGAGGGAGCCAGCGGTGAGTACGTCCGCAGCGACTTCTTCGCGACGATGGTCCTCGCCCACGCCCAGCTCGACGGCGGCGAGGTCGAGGCCGGCTGCGCGACCGCGCTGACCGCGCTCGACCTCGGCGATGACCTGCAGTCCACGCGCTGCGCGAGCTACGTCGACGAGCTCCGGCAGCGTCTGCCCCGCTTCCGCGGGTCTCGCGTCGTGCGGGACTTCGACGAGCAGGCTCGTTCCCGCCGGCTCTGGGGTCAGTAGGCCGACCAGTCCTTTCGGCTCGCTCCGGTCCTGATGGCAACGATCCGCTTGGCCGCCTCCGCCGCCGATTTCTCCGACTCGGCGGCCTGCCGGCTCAGCCACGCCGTCATCGCGATCTCGCGCATGTCGGCGAGCTGCTCGTAACCCTCCCACTGCAGCAGGTCGTAGCCGTAGACGCGGACGAAGGTCTCGTACTCCTCGCGAGTGTGCCAGCCCAGCCGATCGTAGAAGAGCGCCGTCTGGATCAGGTCCCACTCGCGTGGGCCCACGGCGAAGCTGTCGAGGTCGATCAGCACCGGCCGTCCTACGCGGTCAAGGATGACGTTGCCGACGTTGGCGTCGCCATGGATCACGCCGCGCGGCAACGCGAACGGGAGATCGTCGAACGTCTCGCGCGCCCACCGATAGCGCTCCTGCAGGTAGGCAGCGTCGTCTGCCTTGAGTCCAGTGAAGGACGGCAACGGGGCCTCGGGTGAACCGAAGGGCTGCAGTCTTGGAAGCTCGATAGGGGTTGGCACGTGGAGCTCGTGCAGTCGCCGGATAAGCGCCGCCACGTCGGCGAGGCCGGCGTAGGTCTCGCCGTCGGATACCGACTTCCAAAACGTCACGAGACGATCGCCGACTACGGCTGGCTGCTCGACGCCAACGATCTGCGTTGCGGGGTAGTCGAGTGCCTCGAGCCACCGCGCGACGGCAACCTGACGCTCCACTGCTTCGGCGTCGGCGCCCGGGCGGGAGACGCGGGCGATCACGTGGTTCGGCAGCCGGAAGACTGCATTCGAGCCGTACCGGATCAGCTCGGCATGTTCGTCGTCGAGCTGGACCTTCTGCGCCGCCGCGTGCAGCACGGCCGCCGGGTCGTCCTGCTCGGTCTGGTTCGTCATGCCCGCGTCGCTGATCGCGCACCCCAATCTCTCATCATGGAACCCGTCCGCGGCGCTGCCGATCCGAGCCTACGGCCGGGCGCCACGCTCGTCAGTCCGTCGGATACAGCCGGCGAGTGAACGAACGAGGCTGCTCACTCCCTTCGACGAACCACGCGACCGACTGCCTCGTCCCGAGCCGGCCGACACGGAAGCTGGTCACGGAGGTCGAGAGCACCCGGTCGTCGAGGGACCGCGACCGGGCATACTCACGCGCCTCGGCCTCGGACCCGAAGATGACCTCGACCGCCCCGACGTCGTCCGGCCTCGTCGCGTGGACCGAGTAGACCGTGTCCGCCACACCGCCTCCTCCAACTACGTCAATCTACGACATAGTACGACGAGCAGTGCCACGAACCTGATCGGTTCCCTAACCTGCGTGTCGTGGCACGGCTGGTGACGAGCGGGCAGCTCGCCAAGGAGCTGGGCCTCAGCCTGCGGACGATCCAGCGCTACATCGCCAGTGGAGCGATCACTCCTGAGCTGCGCACACCCGGCGGGCACACGCGGTGGGATCCGGAGAAGGTACGCCGTCAGCTACGTACAGTGAGCGACAACCACAACCCTTGAACGGCACAAATTGAGCAGATTGCTTCCTTCAATTGAAGGCCGCGAAGATTAGATTCGCCACAGCGACGGGCACAAAGATGAAGATCCACCATTTGACCGCTTTCCGAGCGGCGCCCCGAACCCAACCCTGGTCACGCTGATAGATTCCCGCCGACACCGCAGCCCAAGCGACCACGAAGAAGAACGTCGCCACCCACTGCAGAGCGGCCTGCGCTGCGTCATCCAATGTGATCGAAACCAGAGTGGCAGCAATCGCCAGGGCGAAGGCAGCAAGAGCACACCTGGTTGCCCGAACTACATCAATGAGTCCTTCAGTCAACGAGTCTCGCATAACCACGATCTCGCCGATCTCACGCTCCCCCATTGGGCCACGTAGCCGGGCAGACCGAAGCCGCATGACTGCGGACCGGACGAAGTCAGGTGCGATCTTGAGCACGTCTGAAGGCCTTCGCGCATACCCGTTCTCGTAGAGCAGAGTTCGTCCGGCTGGACGAGTCCGGACTACCCCGACGCCAATGGCCGGTAGATCAATTAGCTCCCCCTTCTTGTTCACCTGTTGCCAGCGCCGAATGCGTGTATCCACGGTATGCCCGAACTTGTAGTTTCTCTGTCGGTCATGATACCGACATCGGCGCCATTCACCGGCGACCCAGTTGTCGCATGGCCTTCGCTTACTAGTTTTAGGGTAGGCACATCTGACAGGCCACACATTCCCCCGAAGGATCCAGAGCATGAGCGTCAACGCCGCTACATAGAACGGAAACAGGAGTGCGAGCCATAGCGGCCAAGGAATGCTTGAGACTCGCTGAAGCGAGTTCGCCAACCACTGGAACGTCGATGGCAGCAACGACAGATAGTCGTACACTCATCCCCCTGGAGCGTCGTCGCCTAAAGTAGGTAATACACGTGCGGCCCGCATCACTACCGCCGATCAGGTGCTTACACACCTGTAGTTCGGAACCGGTCGGGCCACCTTGAAGGAGCGCGTGCGCGGCGTGACTTTCCGGCTTTCCATTGAACAGCCGCTCAACGACACGTTGAGTACCCGGAAGCAGGGTCGACTGGACCCCAGGAAGTCAAGTCCGCCACGATCAAAGGCCCTACATCGTTACACCGCTCGCGATAGTCCGTGCTCACGAGCCTGTGTTCCGACCTTGAATTGAGGCTGGAGTACCATTATCGGCCGCCAACCGCGCAGCTCTTTCGTACTCACCGCGGCATCGGCCGGCGAACTGCTGCGTCGGGTACGACGTGAGGCTTTATGAGCGATGCAAGAAGCGAACCACCGACGCTTCCCGGCGGCAAATGAACCGTCCTCGAGCCGATGCAGCGGCCGCGGCGCGATGGCTTCACCCGGAGTGCTGCCGCCGAACAGCACAGGGCGTCAGCTCGACTGCGACCGCCCGGCAGAGGCCAGGCGAGGAGTTCTCGCCCGGCCTCTGCCGGTTTCACAGGATCCGAATCGTCGAGCACACCCACCGGTCGAGGCCGACCAGCATGAACGAGGCGGCCAGTGCCCGGCGGCGTCCCCGGAGCCGGACCGATCCGGCGACCTCCACCGCGCCCTCGTGCGGCTGCGACGGGTGGAAGCTCAACAGTCGGGCTCCGCCGCGGAGGCCGCTGGTCTCGACCGGGACCGCTCGCAGGTACCGCAGCACCCGCGGCGCGGCTAGGTCGGTGAGCTGCCTCGCCGGGCGGCGCTGGTCGAGCACCTCCACCGCCATCGCCACCGTCCGGTGCGCCTGCCCGATTGCGGCGCTGTCGAGCACGACGTCGGTGACCGGGTCACCGGGCGAGAGCTCGGCGGGGGCGTCGGCCGGGGCGCGGTGGCCGCAGGTGGGGCACGGGTCGAGGAAGTCTTCGCCGTCGAACACCACCGTGCGGACCGGGCGGAGCCCGAGCACCCGCCGAAGCGTGTTGTCGTCCTGGGGTGTCTCCTTGTGGTCGAGGGTCTGGGACATGGCGGCCTCCTGGAGAGTTCGGCAACCAGCCCGAGCAGCAGGTCGGTTCTTGTTGTTGTGGTGGGCTGGCTGCGGGGCGCGGTGCGAAGCGCCCGCCCTTGCCGTCCGCGCCCGACTCCGCCCGGCGAGGCTCGCGGGCAGGGGCGACCGCCAGGTCGTCGGCGCAGCCGATGCGCAGCACCCTTGCCCGTGAGACCGGGCGGAGTGAGCGGCCCACCACTGAAGAAGCAGCCCGGCCGGAAGGCCGGTCCTCCGAGAACCGGGTATGTGCTGACCATGCAGCGATGTGTCCAGTTCGCGTCGCACCTAGTCGGCCGCGAACGTGGCCGAGCCGCTACCCCCTCGAGGTGCTCGAAGGACAGCAGCACGCGAGCAACCGCTCTCGGTTTCGCTGTTACTAATTCGCGATTCGCGAGGGCGT
This sequence comes from Pseudonocardia sp. NPDC049154, assembly GCF_040648315.1. Taxonomy (NCBI): domain Bacteria; kingdom Bacillati; phylum Actinomycetota; class Actinomycetes; order Pseudonocardiales; family Pseudonocardiaceae; genus Pseudonocardia; species Pseudonocardia sp. NPDC049154. The sequence goes on along the minus strand of NZ_JBEZDN010000027.1, from coordinate 29,474 downwards.
AACAGGTTACCGACGGAGTGCGACATGTGAAACGACGTCGGGGGACGAAATGCACGAACGGAGACGCTCCCCCATGTCTCAGCCGTACCCGCCGCATCCAGGTCAGCCGTACTACGGTCCCCAGAACGGTCGGCCCGGTCCCTACCCGCCCCAGCCCCGGCAGCCGCAGCCGATGCCTCAGCAGTACGGCCAGCAGTGGGCGCCGCCGCGACAACCGCGGCCGCAACAGTTCGGCTTCACCGGCGGCCACCCGCTGCCGCCTCAGGTTCCCAAGCAGCGCAGCGCCGAGCCGAGGCCGCCGAAGAAGCGGAAGAAGTGGCCGTGGATCGTCGGCGCACTCATCCTGATTCCGATCCTGGGCTTCGCCGGGTGTACTGCTCTCGTGGGTGGTGCGGTCAAAGCTGTCGACGACGTTCGCAAGGGCGGCACCGTGAACCTCGGCGAGACCTACACCTACGCTTCCGGCATCGCCCTGTCGGCCAGCGTCCCGAAGCCGCACAACCCGAAGAACCAGTTCATCGTGGCCAAGAACGAGCAGGGCTGGGAGTCCACAGTCACCATCACCAACGGCAGCACCAAGCCCATCGGCGCGTCTCTGGTGACGATGAGCGCTACCGCCGACGGCGCACCCGCCCAGCAGTACTGGGGCGACGGCAACGGGCTGCCGACCCAGCAGATCGCGCCCGGCCAGTCCCTCGCCGTGCCGTTCCAGTTCAAGACGCCCAAGGGCACCAAGGGCTCGCTGCAGATCGCCGTGGCCGCCGAACTGAACGAGCCCGTCTTCTTCAACGGCTTGCTCGGCTGATCAGGAGGCCGAGCCGGCCGAAAGTCTCAGCCACTTGCGGCGCTGGTTCGTCACACGTCGGACCAGCGCCGCAGCTTGCCGACTGTGGCGCCGCACGGACGAGCACTCCGCAGCTGCCACGCAGAACGGAGATCAGTCGAAGTCAGGATCCGCCGAAGACGATCCTTGTCCCCGGTGGGGCTGGGGTGTTCAGGTCTTCGACGACCACGCCGTCGAGCTTGATCACCTTGCGCTCGAGGTGCGAGGCGATCCGCTCCTCCGACAGCATCGCCTCGAGGCGGTTCCGGACCGTCGGGATCTCCTCAGCCTGCTCCGCGTCGCTCATGTCAGGATCAACTTCCTCGGTACGACGGCGGATGCCGTTGGCTGGCTCACCTCTTCGGGGCTCATCGATCAGCTCCGGTAGGTCTGGCCGTTGTAGCGGCGAAGCTTCAACGCCTCGGCCGGCACGAGCTGGTCCACATGCGTCAACCCCAGCGAGGGGTCCGCGACGCCCACATGATGGGGAACGAGACAAGCCCGTACCAGCGCGCGTCGAGCCCGCGGAACCACGAGTGGAGCTCGCCGTTCGCGACGCCGGCGACGTCGAGCACTCCGGGTTTGCTGATGTCGATGTTCCGTCGCTCCTGCGGGCCGTAGATGCACCGCAGGTCGACGTAGACGGGCTTGGCCATCCTGCGCATGGACACCGCCTCCGAGTCGAACACATGTTCGGATCGTACGGCTACGCGCCACCGCTGTCGTCTCCAGCCGCGGCACATCACTCCACGAACGCGCAAGATCGGGCAGCCTCAGGAAGGACTGCTCGGCGCGACAAAGGTGCGGATGCGCTCCTTCAGCTCGGGATCGGCGATCTCCATGGAGAAGTCACCGAGGTCACTCGGGTCCCGGCCGTCCCGGCGGACCGCGTCGACGAGCAGCTGACGCAGCTGGGCGGCATTGTTCGGGTCGGCCTCGGCCGAGAAGTCGGCGATGACATAGCCGCGGCGGCGGACTACGAAGTCGAGGAGCCTCGCCGAAGCAGGAGCGGGTTGGGCTGGCTGCGCCGGCGCGACCTCGGCGATCTCCGGTTCGGGCTCCTGCGCCACGGGCATTGCCTCGGAGGGGGATGACGTCGCAGAGTCCTCGAGGTCAACGGTCTCGAGGACGATCGGCCGACCGCCGCTCTTGAGGAGGACCAGACCCCACTCCTCAAGAAGCTGCAGCGCCTTGTACACGGTGCCGACGCCGACCTCGTGCTGCTTGGCCAGGGCGTTCACGGCGAGCAGCTGATCGCCGGGTGCGAGCTCGCCTGTCAGGATCTGCAGCCGAATCGTCGACGCGACCTTCTCGAACGGCAGGCGGGGCGCCATCTTGGCCCGCTCGCTCGCGGAGGCGGCAGCCTTGGGGCGCTCGGGCAGCCGCGCCGCGATCCCCGCGGCGGCGCGCTGGTCGGCCTCGGCCAACCAGGCGCTGTAGACCCGCAGCGTGGTGATACCACCGCCGCTGTGCCCGAGGCGCCCGGCGACGGTCCGAACGTCCATCCCGGCCGCGATCAGCTCGGTCGCCGAGTAGTGCCGCAGGGCGTGGAAGTGCGTCTCGATCCCGAGGCGCTTCGCCATCCGCGTGTACCGCTGCCCGACTGAAGACGGCACCAACGGCTCGCTGCTGTCGGGCGCCTGCGAGAACACGAACCCCTGGCCAGTGAGCAGCTTGCCCACCTGCGCCGCGGCCTGCTCGGCCCGCAGCCGGTGCTCGGCCAACACCTCACGCGTCTCGTCGTCGATCGTGACGCGGCGCTGCTGGTGGGTCTTCGTGTCCTTCTCCACCAGCTTGCTGCGGCCGTCGGTCGCCAGGGCCCGGCGGATCTCGACCAAACCCTGCTCGAGGTCCACGTTGCGCCAGCGAAGGGCGCAGACCTCGCCGCGGCGTGCACCGGTCGTCATGGTGAACCAGACCAGGGCGCCCCAGTCCGGATCCAGCGACGCCTCCTCGATCAGCTTCGCCGCCTCCGCCGGAGTCGGCGGCCGCGGGTCCGGCGGCTTCGGAGGCGGCGCTTCCGCCTGGGTCACCGGGCTGGTTGCGATCCAGCGCCAGCGGACGGCCTTCTTGAAGGCGGCATTCAGGATGTGGTGGACGTGCCTGATCGTGGTGTTCGACAGCGGCTTGCACGCGTGGGGCCCGCAGCGGTCGTCGCACTCGTGCGGCCGCGGGGTGCGGTGGTCGATCTGCCGGCTGCGCGGGCGGCAGTGGATTCGGCAGCGGCGCAGTTCCGCGTAGAGCGAGTCGAGGACATCGGTGTCGACGGCGCCGGCCTTCAGGCCGCCGATGAACGGGCGGACGTGGTTCTCCAGGTACCGCGTGTACATGACGTGCGTGCTGGAGCTGACGTCGATCATCTCGAGGTAGCGGTCGAGCAGTTGGTTGACCGTCGCCGACGTTCGCGGGTTCCGGCGCTCGTCGACCTCGTTGAGCATCCGCGTGCGCGCTGCCTCGGCCCGCCCCCGAGCATCCGGACCGGGCGGGATGATCTCGACAAGGCGATGCCGCTTCCCCGTGACGGCGTCGTAGCCGGCGTGCACACGCACACGAAGTCCGCCGTTCGGCAGGCGATCGATGCTCCCTCGAACACGCTTCCGACCCGCTCGCGATACCCCCATGAGGCCGAAGCTAGGAGCGTTGGGGGCAGATTTGGGGTCACGACACGCTGACGCTGAGCGTGTCGCGGAAGCGTCTGACCTGGTCAGGGAGGGTGGGCGCGGCAGGGATCGAACCTGCGACCGCTCGGGTGTAAACCGAGTGCTCTCCCGCTGAGCTACGCGCCCGGGACCGGGGCGGAGGACCGCCCCGGGTGCGGCCTAGAGCGCCGCCAGGGCCTTCTTCCACCCCTCCTGGTCGCGGGCCTCGCCGGGCTGGTTGACCTCGGCGAAGCGGATCACACCGTCGGTGTCGACGAGGAAGGTGCCGCGGACGGCCATGCCGGCGCCCTCGTTGAACACCCCGTACGCCTTGGCGACCTCGCCGTGCGGCCAGAAGTCCGACAGCAGCGGGAAGGTGTAGTTCTCCGCGGTGGCCCACGCCTTGAGCGAGAAGGTGGGGTCGGTGGAGACCGCGAGGATCTGCACGTCGTCGTTCTGGAAGGACGAGAGGTCGTCCCGCACGGTGCAGAGCTCGCCGGTGCAGATACCCGAGAACGCGAACGGGTAGAAGACCACCAGGACGGCCTTGTCGCCCTGGAAGGAGGACAGGCTCACCTCCTGCTTGTCCTGGTCCTTCAGCGTGAAGTCCGGGGCCTTGGTGCCCACCTCGGGTGCCATGCGTCGTTCTCCTCGAAGGCATGCGGGTGCCCGCGGGGCGCGGGCGACGTCGGGCCGAGCCTACTAGGCCGCCCACGGCCTACCGTGTGGAGCGCGGGCGGGACGCCCGGGTCCCGGCCGGCGAGCGAACCGGGGGTACGCCATGGCCACCGTCAGCGTCCGGTACATCGTCCACGACGTCGACGCCGCGATCGACTTCTACACCGCCCACCTCGGCTTCACCGAGACCATGCACCCGGCCCCGACGATGGCCATGCTGACCCGCGGGGACCTGCGGCTCGTCCTCAGCGCGCCCGGCGGGCCCGGGGGCGGCGGCCGGACGACCGACGACGGCCGCGTCCCCGAGCCGGGCGGGTGGAACCGCTTCGCGCTCGAGGTCGACGACCTGCCCGCCCTCGCCGAGAAGCTGCGCGCGGCGGGCGTGGCCTTCCGCGGCGGCCTCGTGCAGGGGGTGGGCGGCGACCAGGTGCTCGTGGAGGACCCGTCGGGTAACCCCGTCGAGCTGTTCGCGCCGAGGCGGGCGGAGGCCCGCCTCGGCCCGGACAGCTCCTAGCTAGGCGCGCTTCTTGCCCGCCTTCGGGGAGACGAGCCGGGCACCCGCCCAGTCCTCGCCGATGCTGACGTTCGACGTCTGCGCCAGGCCGGCGGTGGGCGCGGCCTCCGCGATCTCGCTGGGCTCGAGATGGCCGCTCCGCCCCGTCTTCGGGGTGAGCACCCAGATCATGCCGTTCTCGGCGATCATGCCCCGGGCGTCCACGAGGGTGTCGACGAGATCGCCGTCGCCCTCCCGGAACCACAGGAGCACGACGTCGATGACCTCCTGGGCGTCCTCGTCGAGGAGCTCCTCGCCGGTGACGTCCTCGACGGCCTCGCGGACCGCGTCGTCGACGTCGGTGTCATAACCCAGTTCCTGGACGACCATGCCCGGCTCGACGCCGAGCTTGCCCGCGATGTCGGACGATCGTCCGGCATCTTCCGCGGCGACCACGCGTGCACCTCTTTCCTCGCATACGGCGACACGTCGACGCGCCACCGAGAGTCGGTTCGGATGCGGAATCCGAACACGACCATGCGGCCCCGCGCAACCGCCGTTCCGTGATCATGCGGCGAGGGGCACGATAGGGGGTACCGCCCGGGGCTGCCGTACGGCACGACCGCGGGGAACGCGACACACTGCACGAACACCTGTACGAGCCACCCAGGGAGACCCCTTGACCGGCCAGAGCACCACCGGCGGCGACAACCCGGCCAGCAACGGCACCGACGGCCCGCGACGCGTCCACGTCATCCGTGACGGCCTCGCGGCCCACCTCCCGGACATCGATCCCGAGGAGACCGCCGAGTGGCTGGACTCGTTCGACGCCGCGCTGGACAACGCGGGTCAGCAGCGCGCCCGCTACCTGATGCTCAGGCTGCTCCAGCGCGCCCGCGAGCGCCACGTCGGAGTCCCGTCGCTGACCAGCACGGACTACGTCAACACCATCCCCACCGACCGTGAGCCGTGGTTCCCCGGCGACGAGGACGCCGAGCGCGCGTACCGTCGCTGGATCCGCTGGAACGCGGCGATGACGGTGCACCGCGCGCAGCGGCCGGGGATCGGCGTCGGCGGGCACATCTCGTCCTACGCGTCGTCGGCGACGCTCTACGAGGTCGGCTTCAACCACTTCTTCCGCGGCAAGGAGCACCCCGGCGGCGGTGACCAGGTCTACATCCAGGGCCACGCCTCCCCCGGCATCTACGCCCGCGCGTACCTCGAGGGCCGGCTGACCGAGGACCGCCTCGACGGGTTCCGCCAGGAGGTCAGCCACGGCGGACCGGGTCACGGCCTGCCGAGCTACCCGCACCCCCGGCTGATGCCGGACTTCTGGGAGTTCCCCACGGTCTCCATGGGCCTCGGCCCGATGAACGCGATCATGCAGGCGCGGTTCAACCGCTACCTGAACGACCGCGGCATCAAGGACACCAGCCAGCAGCACGTCTGGGCCTTCCTCGGCGACGGCGAGATGGACGAGCCGGAGTCGCGCGGCCTGCTGCAGGTCGCCGCGACCGACCAGCTGGACAACCTGACCTTCGTGGTCAACTGCAACCTGCAGCGGCTCGACGGCCCGGTGCGCGGCAACGGGAAGATCATCCAGGAGCTGGAGGCCTTCTTCCGCGGCGCCGGCTGGAACGTCATCAAGGTCATCTGGGGCCGCGAGTGGGACGCCCTGCTCCACCAGGACCGCGACGGCGCCCTCATCAACCTGATGAACACCACGCCCGACGGCGACTACCAGACCTACAAGGCCAACGACGGCGCGTACGTCCGTGACCACTTCTTCGGCCGGGACCCGCGCACGAAGGCCATGGTCGAGCCGCTCAGCGACTCGCAGATCTGGGGCCTCAAGCGCGGCGGGCACGACTACCGCAAGGTCCACGCCGCGTACAAGGCCGCGATCGAGCACCACGGCCAGCCGACCGTGATCCTGGCGAAGACGATCAAGGGCTACGGCCTGGGCTCGCACTTCGCCGGCCGCAACGCGACCCACCAGATGAAGAAGCTGTCCCTGGACGACCTCAAGCAGTTCCGGGACGAGCAGCGGATCCCGATCTCCGACTCCCAGCTCGAGCAGGACCCCTACCTGCCGCCGTACTACCACCCCGGCGACGACGCGCCGGAGATCCAGTACATGAAGGAGCGTCGCCGTCAGCTGGGCGGGGCGCTGCCCTCGCGGCGCACCACGTCGACGCCGCTGGTGCTGCCGGGCGACAAGGTCTACGAGTCGATCCGGAGGGGCTCCGGCAAGCAGGAGGTCGCCACCACGATGGCGTTCGTCCGGCTGCTGCGCGAGCTCATCAAGGACAAGGAGATCGGCGGCCGGTTCGTGCCGATCATCCCGGACGAGGCCCGCACGTTCGGCATGGACTCGATGTTCCCGACGCAGAAGATCTACAACCCGCACGGGCAGCAGTACACGTCCGTCGACGCGTCGCTGATGCTGGCCTACAAGGAGTCCGAGCAGGGCCAGCTGCTGCACGAGGGCATCAACGAGGCGGGCTCGGTCGGCTCGTTCACCGCGGCGGGCACGTCGTACTCCACCCACGGCGAGCCGATGATCCCGGTCTACGTCTTCTACTCGATGTTCGGGTTCCAGCGGACCGGCGACTCGATCTGGGCGGCGTCGGACCAGATGGCGCGCGGCTTCCTGGTCGGCGCCACCGCGGGCCGCACCACGCTGACCGGCGAGGGCCTGCAGCACAACGACGGGCACTCGCTGCTGCTGGCGGCGACCAACCCGGCGATCGTGTCGTACGACCCGGCGTTCAGCTTCGAGATCGCGCACATCGTCAAGGACGGGCTGCGCCGCATGGTCGGCGACGACCCGGAGAACGTCATCTACTACCTGACGGTCTACAACGAGCCGTACCCGCAGCCGGCCGAGCCGGAGGGCCTCGACACCGACGGCGTGCTCAAGGGCATCTACCGCTACCTGGGCACGAACAAGGAGGACGGGCCGCAGGTCCGCCTGCTCGCGTCCGGCGTCGCGCTGCCGTGGGCCATCCAGGCGCGCGACATCCTCGCCGAGCAGTGGGGCGTGGGCGCCGAGGTGTGGTCGGTGACGTCGTGGGGCGAGCTGCGGCGGGACGGCGTCGAGGCCGAGCACCACAACCTCGTCCACCCCGACGCCGAGCCGCAGGTCCCCTACGTGACCCGGGCGCTGGGCGGCACGGACACGCCCGTGATCGCCTCCTCGGACTGGATGCGGGCGGTCCCGGACCAGATCCGGCAGTGGGTGCCGGCGCCGTTCGTCACCCTCGGCACGGACGGGTTCGGGCTCTCCGACACCCGTCCCGCCACGCGCCGCCACTTCGCGGTCGACGCCGAGTCCATCGTGGTCGGGGCGTTGCAGTCGCTGGCCGCGCGGGGCGAGGTCGACAAGGGGGCGCCGGCCGAGGCCGCCGCCAAGTACCGGATCGACGACCCCCAGGCCGCCGGCCCCCAGACGTCCGACTCCGGCGTCGCCTGATCGGAGGAGGGGGCCGCGGGCCGTCGCCCGGACGGCCCCCTCCGGACGATCAGGTGGCCGCTCTCGTGTTTCGGTCCCGTTCCAGGCCGAATACACAGCTCACGACCCCTCGGCAAGCGACGCGAATCACGCTAGGCTCCGCCCGACGCCGACCCTCCGATGGTGGATCGGTGTCCCGACCAGGGCGCGGACAGTAGCGGCCGGGCGGCGTTTCCCGGGGCGAGAGCCTCGAGCACGTACGAGGAGAGCAAGAATGGCAGAGGGCACCGTCAAGTGGTTCAACAGCGAGAAGGGCTACGGCTTCCTCGCTCCCGACGGTGGTGGCGCGGACGTGTTCGTGCACTACTCCGCGATCCAGGTCAACGGCTACAAGAGCCTCGACGAAGGGCAGCGCGTGTCCTTCGACATCGAGCAGGGCCAGAAGGGGCCGCAGGCCACGCAGGTGACGCCGATCGGCTGATCCGCCCGTCCCGGCCGGCCGGTCGGGACGCCACCCACCAACCGGCGCACAACCCGTTCCGCTTTCCTCGCCCGTCTCGGCCCGAGCCCCGCACGGTACGTGTCAGCGAACGATCCGTACGTCGTCGAGGCCGGGGTGATCCCACGCGGTCACCCCGGTCGTCGACGTCCGGGGCCGGCCGGTGCGGCCGCGTGCCCTCGGACTCCGGTCCCTGTGCCCCGCGGCGAGCGGTCCGAACCGCCTGAGTGGGATCAGCCCGGCCGTAGGTCACTGCCCATCGCCCAGACCAGCACCTCGGCGCCCTCCGGGCGCGCGGTGAGCGTCGTGCTGCCCGCGGAGCCGAAGCCTGCGGAGCCGACCACGGGCGCGGTCACCCGCAGCTCGTCACCCTCGCCCAGCTCTCCGGCGGGGGTGTCCGCGCTGCCCGCCGCCAGGAAGACGTGCAGGTAGGGCGCCTCGGGCAGGGACCACTCCGCTCCGGCGGGGAGCCGGGCGGCATGCAGGTCGGCGTCGGCGCGGCGCAGCGGGAGCGCGCCCGCGCCGGCCCGGCCCGACCCGACGAGGAACGGCCGCCCCGCGGCCAGCTCCGCGGCGACGTCCCGACGGTCGAGCGCGGGCGCGCGCAGCGGCCGGTCCGGGACGAGCCACGCCTGCACGAACCGCACCGGCCCGGCCCCGCCGCAGCGCTCGGCGTGCTCCACCCCGGTGCCGGCGGACAGCACCTGCACCGTCCCGGGCCGCACCTCGGCCTCGTTCCCCAGCGAGTCCGCGTGCGCGAGCCCGCCGGACACGACCCAGGTCACCAGGTCGACCTCGTCGTGGGCGTGGGTGTCGTAGCCCGCGCCCGGGGCGAGCCGCTCGTCGTTGTGCGCGAGCAGCGCCCCGAAGAAAGTGTTCGCCGGGTCGTAGTGCGCGCCGAAGGAGAAGCCGTGCCGGGCCTCGCAGCCCGCGTGCACCGTCCGCGCCCGGTCCGCGCCCCGGCGCAGCTCCACCCGCCCGTCCGCCCCGGTTCCGCCGCTCACGAGGTCCTCCGTTCCGGCGCGTCCGACCGCCCCGGCGTGCCATGCTTCCCCATATGACCCTGTCCGACGTGCGGGCGGTCTCCGCGGCCACCCTGCGCCGCCTCGAGCTGGCCACCGGCGACCTCGCCGCGGCCTGCCTGTCCGCGATGGAGGACGGCCAGCCCTGGTTCGCGCGGATGCCCGCCGACCAGCGCGCGGGCGTCCTGCTCGTCACGCAGACCGGGGTCAGCAACTTCGTCGCCTGGCTCGGCGAGCCGGACGAGACGATCCGGCTCACCGCCGAGGCCTTCCGGATCGCGCCGCGCGATCTCGCCCGGCGGCTGTCCCTGCGGCAGACCGTCGACCTGGTGCGGATCGCCACCGAGGTGTTCGAGGCGCGGCTGCCGCCGCTGGCCGCCGACGAGGCCGAGTACCGGATCCTCGTCGAGGCCGTGCTCCGGTTCGGTCGCGAGATCGCGTTCGCCGCGGCCACCGTCTACGCCAACGCCGCCGAGACCCGCGGCGCGTGGGACGCCCGGCAGGAGGCCCTCGTCGTCGACGGGGTGGTCCGCGGCGACGCCGACGACGCCCTGGTCTCCCGCGCGGCCGCGCTCGGCTGGGACCCGGCCGCCGCGGTCCGGGTGCTGGTGGGCAGCCCGCCCGCGGCCGACGGCGGGGACGCGGCCGAGATCCTCGGCGGGATCCGCCGGCACGCCACCCGGCTCGGCCGGTCCGTGCTGGTCGGAGTGCAGGGCAGCCGGCTGGTGCTGCTGCTGACCGAGCCGCGCGGCCGCATCGCCCCGGACGACCGGCCGCGCGACGGCGCCCACCCGATCGCCTCGCTGGTGGCGGACTTCGGGCCGGGCCCGGTCGTCGTCGGGCCGCGGGCGCCGAACCTCGCGGCCGCACACGTCTCCGCGCGGGACGCCCTCGCCGGGCTGCGGGCCGCCCCCGGCTGGCCCGCCGCGCCCCGGCCCGTCGACGCCGAGGACCTCCTCCCGGAGCGCGCGATCTCCGGCGACCCCTCCGCGTTGCGCCTGCTCGTCGAGTCGGTGGTGGCCCCGCTGGAGGCGGCCGGCGGGGAGCTGCTGCGCACGCTGGCGACCTACCTCGAGGGCGGCGGCGCGCTCGAGGCGTGCGCCCGCGCGTTGTTCGTGCACCCCAACACGGTCCGCTACCGGCTGCGGCGCGTGAGTGAACTCACCGGCCGCTCGCCCTCGGATCCGCGGGACGCGTTGGTGCTCCGCACCGCCCTGCTGGCGGGTCGGCTGGCGGACCCCGCAGGCCCGCCCACCCCGTCCTGACCTGGCAGAACCCTCCACACCCCGCTGGACGTGCGCGGAGGTGACCGGCCAGTAGCGTGCCGACGCTTGGAGGAAACCCACAAATCGGGGAGGCCAACGTGGTGGGTGCCGGTGTTCCGTTCCCCGCGCCCGCAGTGTTGGCTGTACCGCTGTGATCGCCTTGCTCGCGCCCGGTCAGGGGTCGCAGTCCCCCGGCATGCTCGCGCCCTGGCTCGAGGACCCCGCCGCCGCGGAGACGGTGGCGGCCTGGTCGGAGGCCACCGGACTCGACCTCGCCCGCCTCGGTACCACCGCCGACGCCGACGAGATCAAGGACACCGCGGTGACCCAGCCGCTGGTCGTCGTCAACGCGCTGCTGGCCGCGGCCCGGCTGGCCGACGCCCTGCCCGCCTCCGCGCCCACCGCGGGGCACTCGGTCGGCGAGCTCGCGGCCGCCGCCGTGGCCGGTGTGCTCACCCCCGACGAGGCCGTGCGGCTGGCCGCGATCCGTGGCCGCGCGATGGCCGACGCCTGCGCGCTGGAGCCGACGGGCATGGCCGCCGTCCTCGGCGGCGAGGAGTCCGTGGTGCTGGCCCGGCTCGAGGCCCTCGGCCTGGACCCCGCCAACCGCAACGGCGCCGGCCAGATCGTGGCGGCCGGTTCCCAGGCCGCGATCGAGGAGCTGGAGAAGGAGCCGCCGGAGGGCGCCCGCCGCGCCGCGGTGCTGCCCGTCGCCGGCGCCTTCCACACCCGCTTCATGTCACCGGCAGAGGACGCCGTCCGCGCCGCCGCGGCCGAGCTCAGCCCCGCCGACCCGACGCGCCCGCTGCTCACCAACTCGGACGGCTCGGTCGTCAAGGGCGGCGCCGCGGCGCTCGACCTGCTCGTGGCGCAGGTGACCCGCCCGGTCCGCTGGGACTCCTGCATGGCGACGCTCGGCGAACTGGGCGTGACGGCGGTGTTGGAACTGCCTCCGGCGGGCACCCTGGTGGGGTTGGCCCGTCGCGACCTCAGGGGCGTCAAGACGTTGGCGCTGAAGACCCCCGACGACCTGGACAAGGCCGTCGCGCTCATCGAGGAGCACGCATGACGACGTTCCGGCTCCCGCCGTCCGTCCCGGGTGCGCGCATCGTCGGCCTCGGCAGCTCCCAGCCCGAGCACGTCGTCACCAACGACGACCTCGCGGAGCGGGTGGAGACCAACGACCAGTGGATCCGGGACCGGGTCGGCATCGTCGAGCGCCGGGTCGCCCAGGACGACGTGTCGCTGGTCGACATGGCCGTGGAGGCCGGCTCGCGGGCGCTGAAGGACTCGGGCCTGACGACCGCCGACATCGACACGGTGATCGTGGCCACCTGCACCATGACCGCGCCGATCCCCAACGCCGCGGCACAGACCGCGGACCGGATCGGGATCAGCGCGCCCGCGGCCTTCGACCTCAACGCCGCCTGCGCCGGCTTCTGCTACGGCCTGGGCGCCGCCGCCGACCTGGTCCGCTCCGGCTCGGCCCGCAACGTGCTGGTCATCGGCGCGGAGAAGCTCTCCGACTGGGTCGACTGGGACGACCGCTCGACCTGCATCATCTTCGCCGACGCGGCCGGCGCGGCCGTGGTCACCGGCGCGCGGAGCGAGGACGAGGTCGGCGTCGGGCCGGTGTCCTGGGGCTCGGCCGGCGACATGGCGAACGTGATCCGGATCCTCGAGGAGAGCACCAACAAGCTCCACCAGGAGGGCCAGACCGTCTTCCGGTGGGCCACCACCCGGATCGCCCCGGTGGCGCTCGACGCGATCGCCAAGGCCGGGCTCACCCCCGCCGACGTCGACGTGCTGGTGCCCCACCAGGCGAACCTGCGGATCGTCGAGGCCGTGGCCAAGAAGCTCCGCAAGGAGGGCGCGCGCGAGGACATGCGCGTGGCCGACGACATCGTCCACTCCGGCAACACCTCGTCCGCCTCCATCCCCATGGCGCTCGACCACATGCGCGCCGCGGGGAGGATCCGTTCCGGCGAGATCGCCCTCCTCGTAGGCTTCGGCGCGGGGCTGTCGTACGCCGGCCAGGTCGTCCGCGTCCCCTGACCGAGATCCACCCGAGTTCCACCCCCACAGATGAGGAGCACGCCCGTGGCTGACACCGCCGAGATCCTGTCCGGCCTCGCCGAGATCGTCGAGGAGGTCGCCGGCATCGACACCGCCGAGGTGACCGCCGAGAAGTCCTTCGTCGACGACCTCGACATCGACTCGCTGTCCATGGTCGAGATCGCCGTGCAGGCCGAGGACAAGTTCGGCGTGAAGATCCCGGACGACCAGCTCGCCGAGCTCAAGACCGTCGGCGACGCCGTCTCGTACATCGAGAAGAACCAGTAAGTCCGGCGGTCGCCCCCGCCGCCCGCCCGCTCGCCAGAAAGGCCTTCCATGACCGACGTCGTCGTCACCGGCTACGGCGCGACGACCCCGCTCGGCGGGGACGCCGCCTCCACCTGGGACGCCCTGCTCGCCGGCAAGTCCGGCGTCGGGCACACCACCGGTGAGTGGGTGGACAAGCACGACCTGCCCGTGAAGATCTCCGCGCAGCTCGCCGTGGACCCCGCCGAGGTCCTGCCCCGCGTGCAGGCCCGCCGGATGGACCGCGCCGAGCAGGTCGCGGTGGTCGCGGCGCGGGAGGCGTGGGCGCACGCGGGGCTGGCCGTCGAGAAGGGTGAGGACCCGAAGGTCGACCCGACCCGGCTGGCGGTGATCGTCGGCACCGGCATCGGTGGCGTGACCACCCTGCTGGACCAGGACGACCTGCTGGAGTCCGACGGCCTGCGCAAGGTCTCGCCGCTGGTCGTGCCGATGCTGATGCCCAACGGGCCCGCGGCGCTGATCTCGCTGGAGATCGGCGCGAAGGGCGGGGTGCACTCGCCCGCCTCCGCCTGCGCGACCGGCGCCGAGGCGATGGCGTGGGCGTGGCGGCTGCTCAAGGCGGGCGAGGTCGACGTCGTGGTGGCGGGAGGCGCGGAGGCCTGCATCGCGCCGATCACCGTCGCCGGGTTCGTCCAGGCCCGCACCCTCTCGCAGCGCAACGACGCGCCGCAGCAGGCGTCCCGGCCCTTCGACACCGGGCGGGACGGGTTCGTGCTCGGCGAGGGTGCGGGCGTGCTGGTCCTCGAGCGGCGCGAGTTCGCCGAGGCCCGGGGCGCCACGGTCCACGGCACCCTGGCCGGCATCGGGCTGACCTCGGACGCCTACCACATCACGGGGCCGGACCCCGAGGGCGGCGGGCAGGGCCGGGCGATGCTCAACGCGGTCCGGACCGCGGGTCTGGAGCCCTCGGACGTCGGGCACGTGAACTGCCACGCGACGTCCACCGTGGTCGGTGACGTGGGCGAGGCGAACGCGATCAAGAAGGCGCTCGGCGACCACCCGGTGCTCACCGCGCCGAAGGCGTCCATGGGGCACCTGGTCGGCGGCGCGGGCGCGGTCGAGGGTCTGATCGCTCTGCTCTCGGTGCGGGACGGGATCATCCCGGCCACGCTGAACCTGGAGGACAAGGACCCGAAGGTGGACCTCGACGTCGTGGCGGGCGAGCCGCGGAAGATGGAGCTCACCGCGGTGGTCAACAACTCCTTCGGGTTCGGCGGGCACAACGCCAGCCTCCTGTTCACGAAGTAGGCGGACGGGCTTTCCGGGCTGCCTCAGTCGAGGCAGAACTCGTTCCCCTCGGGGTCGGCCATCACGAGGAAGCCCGCGCTCATCGGGGGCGCGGGCTCGGAGCGGTGCAGCCGCGTGGCCCCGAGGGCGACGAGCCGCGCGCACTCGGCCTCCAGCGCGGCCATCCGCTCCTCCCCCTGCAGCCCGGGAGCCGCCCGGACGTCCAGGTGGACGCGGTTCTTGGCGACCTTGTCCTCCGGCACCTGCTGGAAGAACACCCGCGGGCCCTGCCCCTCCGGGTCCTCGATGGCCGACCTCGAGTTGCGCTGGTCCTCCGGGACGCCGATCCGCGCGAGGAAGTCGTCCCAGGCGGCAAGCGGGTCGGCGCCCTCGGGCAGGTCGACCCCGGGCGGCCCGGGATGGACGTAGCCGAGGACCTCGCGCCAGAAGGACGACAGCGCCCGTGGGTCGTGGGCGTCGACGGTGACCTGGATGTGGCGGCTCATGGGCACACCCTGGCACCCGGCACCGACAGAATCGGACGAACCGCGCCCTAGCAGGGCCGGGAGAGCGTGCTGCCCGGCGCCCCGGCGCCGATCGCGAGGGCGGCCCCGGTCATCGGGAGGGCGCTGCGCCAGCAGATCCGCCCGACCCTGAGGTCCGCGGGCGCGTCGGCGACGTCCTGCGTGCTCGTGAAGCGCACCAGCGCGAGCACGCCGTCCGGGGCGTCCTCGATCCGGTCCACGCGGATCGTGCCGTCCTGCGTGCTGCGGACGCCCGCCAGCCAGGTCTCGGCCGGCTGTGCGGCGACCCGCTCGGGGGTGACGGTGGCCGCCCAGGCCGCGTGGTCGTGGGCGTTGATCGCGTCGAAGTAGGCCTGCAGCCGCTCGCGCACGGCGAGGTGCTGCGGGTGGGTCAGGGCGTCGAGGCTGAGTTCGACGGTCGGGGGGCCGGCCCCGGTGGCCGGGACCGCGGCGGGCGCGTCCGTGGGCGCCCCCGCCTCGAACGCCCGCCCGCCGACCAGCCAGGCCGCGGCCGCCGCCGCGACCACCACCAGGGCGAGCGCCCCGGCCGTCCCCACCGCCACCGCGTTCCGCACGGGGACAGTGTGCCCCCGCGCGTTGCTCCGGACGGAGCAGACGCGCCCGCGCGACGCGTCAGCCGACCTGGTGCAACCAGGTGACCGGTGCGCCGTCGCCCGCGAAGCGGCACGCCTCGAGCTCGGCGTCCCAGGCCTCGCCCAGGGCGTCGGAGATCCGCGCGGGGAGCATCGACGCCGGCCCGTCCGCGATGATCGTGCGGAGCTGGTCCTCGCCCAGGAGCACGTCGCCGTTGGCGCTCATCCGGCCCGTCCACAACCCCAGCCCCGGGACGTGGCAGAACCGCTGGCCGTCGACACCCGTGCTGGGCTCCTCGGTGACCTCGAAGCGCAGCATCGGCCACGCCCGGAGGGCACCGGCGAGCGCGCCGCCGCTCCCCACGGGACCCGTCCAGCTGAACTCCGCGCGCAGCTGACCGGGTACGGCCGGCTGCGCGCTCCACTGGAGCGTCACCCGTGTTCCGAGGACGCCCGAGACCGCCCACTCGACGTGCGGGCAGACCGCAGTCGGCGACGAGTGGACGTGGACCACGCCGCGTGTGCTCACTGCAGACCTCCGCTTCTGACAGACGTGGATCGTCTTCCCCTACGTCCACGGTCGTCGGCGTCGGCCGGCGTTCCGGGTCCTTCGGCCCGGACGGGATCGAACTGTGCGTGATCACTCTGCCCGATCCCGCCCGTGCGTGCCAGCACTGGGCGGTGGGTGCGGCGTGTCGCACCCGCCCGGGAGTGTCGATCGACTAGGGGCATCCGGGGCCTCCCCGCGATCATCGCCGCACCTCTCCCCCGTCGACGAAGACGTTGTCCCGCAGCTCCGCGGCACCCCGGACCCGCAGCGGCGCGGCACCGGCGTCGCGGTGGAAGCGGTTGCCCGTGATGCGCAGGACGGCGAGCGGCGCCGCCGCCGCGTCCCGCAGCAGCGTGTACCGACCGCCGCCCAGCTCGTTGTCGCGGACGACCACCGGGCCGCGCCGCTCGGCGCGCCGCTCTCGCTCGCCGGCGCTCTCGTGCCGGGCCGTCTCGGCCGGGTCCACCAGCACGGCGCTGCCGAGGCCGGGCCCGGTGCCGAGCCGCACCCGGTTGGCCTCGACCAGCACGTCGCCCTCGGGGGCGGCGAGGGTGATGGCGTCGACGGGGCGGTCGGGCCGCGGGGCGAAGTCGTGCAGCCAGCTGTTGCGCAGGGTGGCGCCGGGGCCGAGCCGCGCCCCGTCGGCCCGGACCGCGATCATCTCGACACGCTCGGCCACCCAGTCCGGCCCGTCGACGGCGGCGTCGGCGAACTCGCCGGTCAGCGTGGTGTCCTCGATCCGGACCGAGCCGCCGTCGAGCGTCCGGACGCCCGCCGGAACGGTGCCGTCGCCGGTGATGCGGCTGCGGCGGACGACCACGCCCGGGGCGGCGACCACCAGCCCGCCGGTGAGGTCCAGCCCGTCGAGCACGGCCCCGGGCGTCCGGATCTCGAGGGCGGCGCGGACGGGGCAGAGCCGCAGTCCTGCCGGGGTGCCGACGCTGTCCGGCGGCGGGGGTGCGTAGGGCCCCGCCTCGGCGCACACGGGCACGGGCGCGGCGGCCGCCACGGCGACCTCGTCGCCGGTGCCCGCACCGACGGCGAGGCCGGTCGCGAGCGAGGTCGCCACCAGGCCGCCGAGCACGCCCCGGGTCGAGAGCATGCACGGAGAGTACGGGTTCGATTAGACCGGATGGCCTAACAGTTCCGGCGTGTCCTGGGCCGTTCGACTCAGGCGAGCGCGTAGTGCAGCACGCCCTCCTGCTCCGTCCGCGCGAGGGCGCCGCGTTCGACGAGCACCTCGAGGTGGTGCTGCGTCTCCAGGATCGCGAGCATCGCGTTCCACCGGTCGAGGTCGGCGAGCGCGTGGTTCCGCCGGGTCCACGGGAGCGCCTGCGCGACCAGGAAGGGCGTGTGCCGCCCCTCGCGCACGGCCGCGAGCGAGGCGTCCAGCCGGGCGCCGTGGTGCGCCAACAGCTCGTCGACCCGCTCGTGCACCCGCCGCCCGACCGGCCCGTGCGCCGGCAGCAGCGCGGCGTCCGGCCGCTCACGGATCAGCTGCAGGGACGCGAGGAAGGCCGACAGCGGGCTGGCCGTCGGCACCGGCTCCAGGCCGATCGACGGCGTGATCCGCGGCAGGACGTGGTCGCCGGCGAAGAGCAGGTCGTTGACCTCGTCGGCGAACACGACGTGTCCGCGGGTGTGCCCCGGCGTCTCGATCACCTCGAGGGTGCGGGACTCCCCGACGACGACCTTCGTCCGGTCCTCGAGGTATCCGTCCGGCAGGAGCCATCCGTCCATGTCCCGGACGTGGTCGCGGCCGGCGCGCTCGATCGCGGCCGCGAGCTCCGCCGCCCCGGCCCGCCGCAGCCGCGGCACGGAGTTCTGCGACTCCGCGTGGCCGGGATCGACCACGCGCTCCAGGTTGACCCGCTCACCCGCCCCGATCAGGACCTCGGCCCCGAACTCGCGGCGGATGGTGATCGCCTGGGTGTAGTGGTCGCGGTGCGAGTGCGTGACGAGGAAGCGGCGCACCTCGCGCAGGTCCGAGCCCAGCGCGCGCATGGCCCGGTCGAGCAGCGCGCGGGACTCCTCGAGTGCCCACCCGGCGTCGACGAGTGTCCAGCCGGGGTCGCCGCCACGCTCGTCGGCGACGGCGTAGACGTTGACCGCGCGCAGGCCGTCGTTCGGGAGCGGGAGGGGGATCCGGTAGACGCCCTCCGCCACGCGGAACACGCCGGCGGCGGTCCAGTCGGCGCCGGAGAGGCTCGGGTCGTCGTCGGTGACGGTCGGAGCTACCACCGGCCGGATACTAGTCGAACGATCGTTCATTTCTCACCGGACGAAGGTGTCGGGTTCCGCACCTTGCGTCCCGCCGGTCATCCGCCCCGGCCCGTAGAACGCGTCGAACGTGGTGAGGATGAGGTCGAGCGGCAGGTCGGTGAAGACGCCGCGGTGGTGCACGTACTCCATGTAGCGGCTGCCGTCGCCGGAGAACTCGTGCATGAGGGCGTCCGAGCGGCCGTCGAACGGGATGGGCGAGACTCCGAAGCGGGCGCACAGCTCGGCGTTGAACGCCGGGGTGGCCTTCACCCACCGGCCCTCGACGTGCAGGTCCGTGTAGCCGTGGAAGACGAAGACGTCCGAGCCCATCCGCTCGCGCAGCCTCGGGGTCGTGAGGTGGTTGCGGACGTCGGCGAACCCCAGCCGGGCCGGGATCCCGCGGGCCCGCGCCGCGGCCGTCAGCAGGACCGCCTTCGGCACGCACCAGTTGCTCGGCGCCGTGGCGACCGCGCTCGCGCGGTAGTCGGCGGCATCGGTCGAGAGGTGGTGCGGGTCGTACCAGATCTCGTCGCGCACGGCCTCGAACAGCCGCGACGCCACCTCGACGGGATCGGTCGCCGTGCCCGCGGCCCGGGCCGCGAAGGCACGGACCTCGGGCGAGTCGGAGTCGACGAAGCCCGCGGGCGCGAGATGTTCGGGGAGGGCGGGATCCGGCAGGGCGGCATCGGCAGTGGCACTCACCCGTCGCAGCGTAGGCGCTTGCCGCGCGTGACGACGCACGGTGAGCACACTGCGTCGATCGCCTGTGACGATCCGTTGCAGAACGCACCGTTTCCACTCGTTCGGGACACCCGGAACCACCCGGACGGTGACGCTGGGTCGTCTAGGGTTCCCGCACAGGAACCACAGGTGAGCGCGCCGGGCCCGGACGAGGGTCGGGCGACGACAGGGCGGAGGGGCGCACGGCATGGCTACAGGGGATCGGGACCACCCGGACGTGATCGGCGCTCCGTTCCTCACCGTGGCCGAGGTGGCGGAGCGGATGCGCGTGTCCAAGATGACCGTCTACCGCCTCGTGCACAGCGGCGAGCTGCCCGCGGTGCGCTTCGGCCGGTCCTTCCGCGTGCAGAAGGGCGCGGTGGAGGAGCTCATCGCCGCGGCGCGCTACGAGGCGGGCTGAGCCGGCTCAGCGCTCGCGGCCCCGCGGCTTCAGCGGGGTCGGAGGCAGCTCGGGCGCGGCGAGGGGCAGGCCCTCGTACCCGGGGACGGCGCCGAAGCGGTGGTCGGCGCCCCCGGCGATCTCCGCCTGCCACCCGGCCCGCGCCTCGGCGACCTCCTCGCCGCTGCGCCCGACGAAGTTCCACCACATCACCAGCTGCTCGGCGAACGGCTCGCCCCCGAGCAGCAGGAACCGGCTCTCCGGCTCGGCGCGCAGCGGGACCTCCCGACGGCCGGTGCCCAGGTAGAGCAGGGTGCCGGGGGCCAGGACGCGACCGTCGACCTCCGGGGCGCCGGACACGGTGAGCACCGCGTGCTCGAAGTCCGGCTCCAACGGCAGCGCGGTGGCCGCACCGGCCGCGAGCCGGACGTCGACCCCGAGGATCGGGCTGTGCACCCGGCCCGGCGACCGCGCCCCGCCGACCTCTCCGAGCAGGACGGTGGCGCGCAGGCCCCGCGAGGTGACCTGCGGCAGGTCGGCGTGATGCTCGAAGCGCGGCGCGACCGCCCGCTCCTGCCCCGGCAGCGCGACCCAGAGCTGGGCGCCGTGCAGCAGCGGCGAGTGCGGGTCCGGGGACTGCTCGGAGTGCGCGATGCCGCGGCCCGCAGTCATCAGCCCGAGCTCGCCGGGCCGGACCAGCACGTCGCTGCCCAGGGAGTCCCGGTGGTGCACCTCACCCGCGAGCAGCCAGCTCACCGTCTGCAGTCCGATGTGCGGGTGCGGGGCCACCTGCATGCCCGGCTCGGCCGCGATCTCGTCCGGCCCGTAGTGGTCGACGAAGCACCAGGCCCCGACCATCCGCCGGCCCAGGCTCGGCAGCAGCCGGCGGACCTCGGTGCTCTCCCCCAGCTGCACCCGCCGCGGCTCCAGCAACTCGCTCACCGGCCCGCCGGTCGCCCGCGACTCGCACACCGTGACCCGCGGATCGGCCGTCACATCGGACATACGACCACCCCCCGAACGTGACGATACGGGCACGGACCGACATGCCCGCGTCACGCCGGCCTGACAGACTCTCCGCGATGCGACGCGACGTGACCGCCCGGCTGCAGCTGACCGTCTCCGAGCCCGCGCTGATGGCGCTGCAGATCGCCGTCGCGGGCGGTGCGACCTCCGAGCGGCTCACCCTCACGCTCGACGACACGGTCCTCGACCCGCCGCGGGAGCTCGACGCCGGGCACGGGGGGCGCACGCAC
This sequence comes from Pseudonocardia sp. NPDC049154, assembly GCF_040648315.1. Lineage (NCBI taxonomy): Bacteria > Bacillati > Actinomycetota > Actinomycetes > Pseudonocardiales > Pseudonocardiaceae > Pseudonocardia > Pseudonocardia sp. NPDC049154. Next base: position 8,687 of record NZ_JBEZDN010000027.1, on the reverse strand, counting down.
GTGCTCGACTGCCCGCCCGGCGAACTGGTGGTGGAGTACGTGGCGCAGGTCGAGGGGCGGCAGGAGGTGCCGGCGCCGCCGCTGTCCGCGGAGATGGACCGGCTGCTCGCGACGCGGCCCAGCCGGTACTGCCCGTCGGACCGGCTGCTGGCCACCGCGAGCCGGGAGTTCGGCACGGTCGAGGGGGCCGAGGCGCGGATCGCCGCGGTCACGGGGTGGGTGCGGGACCGGCTCGCGTACGTCGGCGGGTCGAGCAAGCCGACGGACGACGCCGTCGACACCCTCCTCCTCGGCGAGGGCGTCTGCCGGGACTACGCCCACCTCGTCGTCACGCTGCTGCGGGCGCTCGACGTGCCCGCGCGGCTCGTCGCCGTCTACGCGCCCGGGCTGTTCCCGATGGACTTCCACGCCGTCGTCGAGGCGTGGACGGGGACACGGTGGGTGGTGGTCGACGCCACCGGCCTCGCCCCGAGGGAGTCGATGCTGCGGATCCACACCGGGCGCGACGCCGCCGACACCGCCTTCCTCACCACCCACCACGGCATCGTCGAGCTGACGTCGATGCAGGTCATGGCGGTGGTCGACGAGCTGCCGAAGGATGATCCCGGCGCGGTGGTGGAGCTGGGGTGATCGGTCCGCGGCTCGGGTGCCCGGTGGTCGTGCGCTCAGGGTGGTGGACTTTCCGGCCCTGGTTCGTGTGCGCGCGGTGATCGCTGGTGTGGTGCATCGGGGGTGGTTCGGGCCGCCGTAGGTGCACCGGGTTGCTGATCATGGGCGCCGCGGGATATGTGCGGCTCACGTCGTCGGCTGGCCGGACCGCCCCTGCCTTGCGGGCGCGGCATGATCGCCGATGTGGGTGCATGGGCGGCTTCCCCGACTGCCGTGGGTGCGTCGGGTTGCTGATCACGGGGCGCGGGATGTGCGCGGCTCGCGTCCTCGGCCGCGGAACTGCCCTCGGCTTGCGGGAGCGGCATGATCGCCGGTGTGGTGCAGCGGCGGCAGTTCGGACCGCCGTAGATGCACCGGATCGGTGATCATGGGCGGCGCGGGCTGTGCGCTGCTCGGGTCGGCGCGGGACTGTGCGCGGCTCGCGTCGTCGGCCGGCGGACCCTCCGCCTTACCGGCCCGGCATGATCGCCGTTGTGGTGCGTCGGGGGCGGTTCGAGCCGCCGTCGGTGCATCGGGTTGCTGATCATGGTCGGCGCGGGACTGTGCGCGGCTCGCGTCGTCGGCCGGCGGACTACCCTCGGCTTGCGGGCCCGGCTTGATCGCCGGTGTAGTGCGTCGGCGGCAGTTGGGACCGCGATAGATGCACCGGGTTGCTGATCATGGGCGGCGCGGGGCTGCGCACCCTCGGGTCGTCGGCCGGCGGACTACCCTCGGCTTGCGGGCCCGGCTTGATCGCCGGTGTAGTGCGTCGGCGGCAGTTGGGACCGCGATAGATGCACCGGG
>NZ_JBEZDN010000027.1:0-7136 GCF_040648315.1 Pseudonocardia sp. NPDC049154 | reverse complement strand
GTTGCTGATCATGGGCGGCGCGGGGCTGCGCACCCTCGGGTCGTCGGCCGATGGACCGCCCGGCAGGCTGCAGGCCCGGGCATGATCACCGGTCTCGGACGGGAGCGGACCCTGCGGCACGACGAGTTCGCGGCGCTGGCGGGGTTGTCCTGCCGGACCGTCGCGGAGCTCGACGCGATGCCGGTCTCCCCCGGCCGGTTCCTCGCCGCGACGGGACACGACACTGCTCGACGCCTGGGGCATGCACGGCATCGCCGAGGCGGTCGGGCTCGTGCGCGGCAGTTCGGGCACAGCGGCGAGCACGGCGGCGAGCACGGCACCGGCCCTGTTCCTACGGTCGGGGCTCGACGAGCTCACGCGGGTCCTCGAGGCCCGGATCGGCGAGCGGGCCGCGGCCGCTGCGGACGCGCGGAGCCCTGCGGGAGCTGCGCGGGCGGCTGGCCGGGCGCGACCCCGCACTCGTCGCCCGGATCGACCGCGCGCTGGCGGACGACCACGCCCTCGTCGAGCTCCGCACGCTCGGCACCCTGCCCGCGCTCGCGACGCTCCCGGCGCCGACGCGGCACGCACTGGACCGCGTCCTCGGCGGCACGGGCACCCGGGCGACGGCGCGGCTCGGCCTCCCTCCCGGAACCGCCGCGGGCGAGCTGCACACCGCCGCCCTGCACGCCGCCGTCCACTGGCGACCCCGGCTCGACGACCCCCTGACGCTCGATCCCGCCGCGCCCTGCGTGCGTCGGGCCCGCAGCTGCAACGGCGTGGCGGCGGGGACGGCCGTCAGAACCCGTGCGTCGTGATCGCCGCCGGTCCCCCACCGCGCAGCGCCTCGAACACCGCCCGCTCGTGCGGGACGACGGGATCGGGCAGGGCGTCGAGCGGGAACCAGCCGAGATCGGCGGCCTTGGCGCTCTCGACCAGCCGCGGTGTGCCCGCCCACTGGTCGCAGGTGAAGAAGAAGTCGACCCGCTCGTCGATCGGGTCGCCCGTGGCCTCGGTGCGGTGCATCGCGGTCACCGGCCGCAGGTCGGCGGGCGCGATCTCGACGTCCAGCTCCTCCCGGGCCTCCCGCACCGCCGCCTCCAGCACGGACTCGCCCTTCTCGACGTGCCCGGCCGCGGCCGTCGCCCAGAAGCCGTCCCGGAAGCCGGTGTTCTGCCGGAGCTGCAGCAGGATCTCGTTCGGCTCACGACTCAGCACGACGTAGGCGGCGGGCACGAGCTGGAAGCGCGGACTCACACCCCCACCGTAGGCCGCCGCCCCGACGCCGCGTGATCCACGGTTCGGCAGGAAAACGCACCAGAAACGGACGTTCCGCCGCCCGGATGCGGATCATGACCGGCACGAGGTCGGCCGAACGGCGCCGCACACCGCGGGGCAACACGGCGGTAATGCCGCGCGCCTAGCGTCACGTCCGACGCGAGCCCGTGGGAGGTGACGCCATGGCGGGAACGGCTCGCCCACGCCTCCGCCCGACCGGCGGCCGCCTCGGGGCGGTCCCGCCGCGCGACGCCGACCTGCGCTTCCGCACCGTGCACGGCTACCGGCGCGCCTTCCGCGTCGCCGGGTCGGGACCGGCCGTCGTGCTGATCCACGGGATCGGCGACAGCTCGACGACCTGGGAGACGGTCATCCCGGCACTCGCGCGGCACCACCTCGTGATCGCGCCCGACCTGCTCGGCCACGGCCGCTCGGACAAGCCGCGGGCCGACTACTCGGTCGCCGCCTACGCCAACGGCGTCCGCGACCTGCTCGGGGTGCTCGGGATCCGCCGTGCCACGCTCGTCGGGCACTCGCTGGGTGGCGGCGTCGCGATGCAGTTCGCCTACCAGTTCCCCGACCGCACGGAGCGGCTCGTGCTGGTCGGCAGCGGCGGCGCCGGGCCCGAGGTCAACCCGGTGCTGCGGGCGATGACACTCCCGGGCGCGACGGCCGCGCTGCACGCGTTGCGGCTGCCGACCATTCGCTGGCAGGTGGGCACGGTCGTCGAGGCCCTGCGGGTGCTCGGCACGGGGCTCGGCCGCGACGCACCCGACATGCTCCGGGTGGTCGACGCACTGCCCGACGCGACCTCCCGCGCGGCGTTCATCCGGACCCTGCGCGCGGTCGTCGACTGGCGCGGCCAGGTCGTGACGATGCTCGACCGCTGCTACCTCACCCGCGGCATGCCGACGCTGCTGATCTGGGGCGGGCGCGACGCGATCGTGCCGGTCGAGCACGGACACCGCGCCCACGAGGCCATGCCCGGGAGCCGACTGGAGATCTTCCCCGACGCCGGGCACTTCCCCTTCCACACCGAACCGCACCGCTTCGTCGGCCTGCTCGAGGAGTTCCTCTCCGGCACCGAGCCAGCCCGCTGGAGCCCGGAACAGTGGCGCCAGCTCCTGCGCGCCACCCCGAACACGGTCGCCTCGGTCGAACCCTCCGCCCAACGCTCCGCCACCTGACCCGCGCTATGGATCCCTCACGCGTTCGCAGGGGCCGAAGAATCGCATGATGGATCCATGACGCGGTCAGGCGACGCGAAGACGCGGGCGGCCCCGCTCCCGGAGTGCGGGAGCGGGGCCGTCCGTCGGCGGTGACTCAGCTGCAGCCGCTGGTGGAGCCGCAGCCCTCGCAGAGGTAGCAGGAGCCCGCGGGGCGCATCTTGGTGCCGCAGGTGAGGCAGAGCGGCGCGTCGGCCGCCTTGCCCAGCCGCAGCTCCAGCAGCTCGGTGGAGCTGCCGACCTCGACCGGCGCCGGGTCCACACCGGCCGGCTCGGTCGAGGGCGGGGTGGTGTCCACGCTGGAGCGGACGGCGTCGAGGTCCACATCGGTGTCGATCGGCCCCGAGCCGTAGTCCTGCTCCACCTGCGACGCCCGCTCCGCCGCGGAGAAGATGCCCAGCTGGGCGCGCTTCTCGTAGGGCAGGTAGTCGAGCGCCAGGCGGCGGAACAGGTAGTCCAGCACCGAGGTGGCGATCCGGACGTCCGGGTCGTCCGTCATGCCCGCCGGCTCGAAGCGCAGGTTGGAGAACTTCGAGACGTAGAACTCCAGCGGGATGCCGTACTGCAGGCCGACCGAGATCGACATGGAGAAGGCGTCCATGACACCGGCCAGGGTCGAGCCCTGCTTGCCGAGCTTGACGAAGATCTCGCCCAGCCCGTCGTCCGGATAGGAGCCGGCGGTCAGGTAGCCCTCGGCCCCGGCGACCGTGAAGGACACGGTCTGGCTCGGGCGCTTCTTCGGCAGGCGCTTGCGCACCGGCCGCTGCTCCACGACGACCTGCGGCTCGGCCTCGGCCTTCTCGGTCTCCGAGGACGACTTGGCCTTCCTGCCCGCGGAGAGCGGCTGGCCGACCTTGCAGTTGTCGCGGTAGATCGCGAGCGCCTTGAGGCCGAGCCGCCAGCCCTCGAGGTAGATCTTCTCGACGTCGTCGACCGAGGCGGCCTCGGGCATGTTGACCGTCTTGGAGATCGCGCCGGAGAGGAACGGCTGGACCGCGGCCATCATCCGCACGTGGCCCATCGGCGCGATGGAGCGCTCGCCCATGGCGCAGTCGAAGACCTCGTAGTGCTCCGGACGCAGGCCCGGCGCGTCGACGACGTGCCCGTGCTCGGCGACGTACTCGACGATCGCCTCGGCCTGCTCGGCCTGGTAACCGAGCTGGTCGAGCGCCCGGCGCACGGTCTGGTTGACGATCTGCATGGAGCCGCCGCCGACCAGCTTCTTGAACTTGACCAGCGCCAGGTCCGGCTCGATGCCGGTCGTGTCGCAGTCCATCATCAGGCCGATGGTGCCGGTCGGGGCCAGCACGGAGGCCTGGGCGTTGCGCCAGCCGTTCTTCTCGCCGGAGGCCAGCGCCTCCTTCCACGTGACGGTGGCCAACTTCTGGATCGCGGTGCTGGCCGGGAAGGTGCGGTAGCCGTCGTTGGCCGCGGCGTGCTTGCGCATGACGCGCTGGTGCGACTCGGCGTTGCGGGCGTAGCCCTCGTACGGGCCGACGACGCCGGCGAGCTCGGCGGAGCGCTTGTAGGCCGCACCGGTCATCAGCGACGTGATCGAGGCGGCGAGCGAGCGGCCGCCCTCGGAGTCGTACGCGTGGCCGGTGGCCATGAGCAGCGCGCCCAGGTTGGCGTAGCCGATGCCCAGCTGGCGGAACTTGCGCGTGGTGTCCGCGATCGGCTCCGTCGGGAAGTCCGCGAAGCAGATCGAGATGTCCATCGCGGTGATGATCAGCTCGACGGCCTTGGCGAAGCGCGGGGCGTCGAACCGGCCGTCCGCGCCCAGGAACTTGAGCAGGTTCAGCGAGGCCAGGTTGCAGCTGGAGTTGTCCAGGTGCATGTACTCCGAGCACGGGTTCGACGCGCTGATCCGGCCCGACTCCGGGCAGGTGTGCCAGTCGTTGATCGTGTCGTCGTACTGCAGGCCCGGGTCGGCGCACTCCCAGGCGGCCTGGGCGATGCCGCGGAACAGCGTGCGGGCGTCCGTGCGCTCGATGATCTCGCCCGTGGTGCGGGAGCGGAGGCCGAAGTCGGTGCCGCCCTCGACCGCGTGCATGAACTCGTCCGTGACGCGGACGGAGTTGTTGGCGTTCTGGTACTGCACGGACGTGATGTCGGAGCCGCCCAGGTCCATGTCGAAGCCCGCGTCGCGGAGGACGCGGATCTTCGCCTCCTCCTTGGCCTTGGTCTGGACGAACTCCTCGATGTCGGGGTGGTCGACGTCGAGCACGACCATCTTCGCGGCCCGGCGGGTGGCGCCGCCCGACTTGATGGTGCCGGCGGAGGCGTCGGCGCCGCGCATGAAGGAGACCGGCCCGGAGGCGGTGCCGCCGGAGGACAGCAGCTCCTTCGACGAGCGGATGCGGGAGAGGTTGAGGCCGGCACCGGAGCCGCCCTTGAAGATCAGGCCCTCCTCCCGGTACCAGTTCAGGATCGACTCCATCGTGTCGTCGACCGCGAGGATGAAGCAGGCGCTGACCTGCTGCGGCGACGCCGTGCCGACGTTGAACCACACCGGCGAGTTGAAGCTGAACACCTGGTGCAGCAGCATCCAGGTCAGCTCCTGGGCGAAGATCTCGGCGTCCTCGTCCGTGGCGAAGTAGCCGTGCTCGACGCCCGCGCGGTGGTAGGACCCGACGACCCGGTCGATCAGCGTGCGCAGGCTGGCCTCGCGTTGCGGGGAGCCGACCGCGCCGCGGAAGTACTTGCTGGTCACGATGTTGGTGGCGTTCAGCGACCAGAAGTCGGGGAACTCGACGCCCCGCTGCTCGAAGTTGATGCTGCCGTCGCGCCAGTTCGTCATGACGACGTCGCGGCGCTCCCAGGTCACCTCGTCGTACGGGTGCACCCCGGGAGTCGTGTGGAGCCGCTCGACGGTCAGGCCGCGCCTGACGCCCTTCCCGGCCTTCGCGGCCCGGCCGCGACCCGTTCCCCCCGCAGAGCCCTTGGCACCGGACGTGCTCGCGGCGCTTCCGGTGGACTCCGCCCCGACGGTCTCCGTCATGCTCTCCCTCATTCGCATCCGACCATGTGCTGCACCCTCCGCCGGCTGGGGCGACGACGGGTGTCCTGCCTGCGAGATCGGGGTCGGCTCGACTTCCGTAGTCCGGGTCGGCCCCACTGGTCCCTCGGGACCCCTATCCGGCCGGCCCCGCACCCCGTCCGGCCCGGTCCCGCCGGTCGACTGCTTCCCCGGCAGCCGCCCTGCGCAGATCGGCGATCTCCTTCTCGAAGTCCTCGATGGACGAGAAGGAGCGGTACACGCTCGCGAAGCGCAGGTACGCCACCTCGTCGAGCTCCTTCAACGGACCGAGGATCGCCAGCCCCACCTCGTGGCTGGGGATCTCCGCGGTCCCGCCCGCCCGGACGGCCTCCTCGACGCGGTGCGCGAGCTTCTGCAACGCGTCCTCGTCGACCGGCCGACCCTGGCAGGCACGGCGCACTCCGCTCACGACCTTGTCGCGGCTGAACGGCTCCGTGACGCCGCTGCGCTTCAACACCGCGAGCACCGGCTCCTCGACGGTGGTGAAGCGCTTCCCACAGGCCTGGCAGGAGCGGCGGCGACGCGTCGCCGCGCCCTCGTCGACCTCGCGGGAGTCGATCACCTTGCAGTCCGTGTGACGGCAGAACGGGCACCGCATGCGGACCTCCCCCGACTCGACCGCGCCCGGCGGTCCGGCCTGCGCCGAACCCAACCTGTAGGCGAACGACACGGATGTAACCACAACATCTAGGGGTCGCGCCATCTCCGTGCGGCGGGTCGTGCGGACTTCCCCCGATCGGGAAGGAACCTCTCACGACCGCCGCGGGCGACCCGTCCCCGGGTGCCCCGGTGGCCGGGTGGCGACACCCCGTGACGGCCCGCAGGTCACGCCCCGTTCCCACGTCGCCCGGGAGGCGCTGCTCGCCCGGTGCGCGGGTCCCGGACCGCTCGCCGCATCGGCGACACGCCGGTGAACTGCGAGGAACGCGCCGCCCGCTCCGACCCGGCGTGTCGGACCCTCGGGCATGTCGGCGGACCCGGCACTCACCGTGCCCGGATGGAGACCCACGCCACTCACAGGACCGATCACGAGCCCCACGCGCTCCACCCACCGCTCCACTGCGGACACGCGAGAGCGGCACCGGAACCGGACGGCCTTCTCGCGCGCACCCGTCGTCCTCGCACCGCCCGCGCAGGGCGGCGGCTCATCGCGCGACGAGGTCGGCGAGCAGCCCGAGCACGACGACGACCGTGGCCGAGGCCAGCGCCACCGCGACGACGGCGAGGGCGCGGTCGACCACACCGGTGCGGGCCTCGCCGGCCAGACGGCGGGCGCCGCCGGTCCGCTCGTAACGCGACAGCCGGGAGAGGCGGGGACGCGGCGCCGGGACGCAGCGCGAGTCGGCCAGGGCGGGCCGAGGGCGGGCGACGGGCCGGCAACCCGGCACGACGGCAGGGCCGTCGAGGGGGCGGACCAGCCGCGCCCGGGCACCGGACGCGTAGGCGCCGACGACTCGCTCGGGCGCCGCACCCGGTCGACTCCGGACGGGGTGGGCGCGCCCGACCTGCGTCCGGGCGCGCGCCCGCGCAGCCGAGCGGGCCACGGGGGTGGCGTGGGGGGGGGGGGGGGGCACCCCGGCCGGAGTGGACCGGGTGGGGCGGCCGTGCGTGTC